>DASTTJ010000400.1:0-8446 GCA_035760205.1 Steroidobacteraceae bacterium
GACCTGAACAGCACCAACGGCATCCTGTTGCGCGACAAACGCGTGCGCCGGCATTCGCTGCGCGACGGCGATGTCATCACCATCGGCCAGCACGAGATCCTGTACGTGGACGAACAAACCGCACATCTCGCCGACACACACGACGATCTGCGCAGCGTCGAGGTGAATGCCGCCAACGAAGATGCGGATGATGACGCCACTCCGGAAGACGCCGCCGGCGCGCGCTGAATTCACAGCTGCAAAAAAAGGCGCGCAAGCCTTAGCTTGCGCGCCTTTTCGTTGTTCGATGTCTTTGCGGAAACGCGCGTGCTTAGCGGCGACGGCCCGTGAAGAGGTTGATCAGGCGGCCGAACAGGCCGGGACGAAAGCCATCCACTTGCATCGTGTTGCGCGCGCTACCGGTCTGGCGGCGCATTTCCGCGAGCACGTCCGGCGGCAGGTTGATACGAAATTCGCCGCTGGCTGCTGTGTCGTTACGCATTGTCGAATGACTCCGTTGTGGATCAGTCTGTGAAACCGCGATGGCAGTGTGCTGAACCATGTGGGAGTCATGATGTGCCCGGAGTCACATTGTTTCCAATGTCGCAAAACGCACACTTCATTATGTATACGTCTGATTCTCGTGTAGGCGCGGAGCGATTCCTTTCGCTACCAAATGCTGACGCACTTTGACGACATCCCTGTCGACCGCGCGCCGTGATAGTGCCGGCGCGTCGAGCACGCACGGTAATGTGATGACCTACGGGAATACACAGATTCGTTCCAATAGAGTGCGCACATGAAGAAATTCGTCTTCCTGCTCATTCTTGGTCTTGGCGGCGTTTACGCCCTTGGCCGCCTGCAACTCGGCGAATCGGGTGCCATGCGCTTCCTTACGAAAATGGAATCGCTGATCAACGAAGGCGATGCCGCGGGAGCCTGCGCGATGTTCCACGACGATCTCGAGGTGGAAATCTCGGATCAATCCGGCGATTCGCCGGAAACGATGAGCGGCGGCAAGGAAGAACTCTGCGAGCTCACCAGGATCACGGTCTCGGGCCTGCGCCTCATGCCGCACTCGATGCAACTGGACTACACGGATGTGGCCGCGACACAGGACTGGCGGCATCCCTGGACGAGCGAGATCCGCTATCTCGAGAACCGAAGCCTCAGCATTCCTGGCGCAAACGTGACGATGCGAACCGTGAGCGAAGATCAGATCACGCTGGTCCACACCTTTTCGGGTGTAAAAATGCGCAAGCTGAAGAGCGCTATTTACAAGGCGGACGCGACCTGATCGCGCGGACCGCGGTTAACCGGTGCCACCCACCGTCAGGCCGTCGATTCGCAGCGTGGGCTGGCCCACGCCAACCGGGACGCTCTGCCCTTCCTTGCCGCAGGTGCCGACCCCGTCATCGAGCTTCAAATCGTTGCCCACCATCGACACGCGCGTGAGCACGTCCGGCCCGTTGCCGATCAACGTGGCGCCCTTGATGGGCGCGCCCACCTTGCCGTTCTCGATGAGATAGGCCTCGCTGGCCGAAAACACGAACTTGCCCGAGGTGATGTCCACCTGGCCGCCGCCGAAATTCACCGCGTAAATGCCTTTCTGCACCGAAGCGATGATTTCCTCCGGCGGAGTCTTGCCCGGACGCATGTAGGTGTTGGTCATGCGCGGCAGCGTGATGTGCGCGAAAGACTCTCGCCGGCCATTGCCCGTGGAGGCGGTGCCCGTGAGCCGCGCGTTCATCTTGTCCTGCAGGTAACCCTTGAGCACGCCATTTTCGATGAGCGTCGTGCACTGTGTCGGCGTGCCTTCATCGTCGATGTTGAGTGAACCGCGGCGGCGCGAGAGCGTGCCGTCATCAACAATGGTGCACAGCTCCGACGCCACACGTTCGCCCACGCGGCCCGCGAACGCGGAAGTGCCCTTGCGATTGAAATCGCCTTCGAGTCCATGGCCGATGGCCTCGTGCAGCAGGATTCCCGGCCAGCCAGAGCCGAGCACGACGGTCATGGGACCCGCGGGCGCCGGCACCGCTTCGAGATTGACGAGTGCCTGGCGCACGGCTTCGCGCGCCAGCGCCAGCGGCTTGTCGGCCGCCACGAGCTCCGGCAGCGTGATGCGCCCACCCGAGCCCGAATAACCCTGCTCGCGCCTTCCGTCCTGTTCGACGATGACCGACACATTGAAACGGACGAGGGGACGCACATCCGCGGCCAGGTGCCCTTCGCTGTTGGCGATGAGCACGACTTCATGCACGGCAACTACGCTTGCCATGACCTGCTTCACGCGCGGATCCATTTTGCGTGTCTCGCGATCCACGCGTTCGAGCCAGGCCACCTTCTCGCTCGAGGTGAAGCTGCTGACCGGGTCGATGGGTAGATAGAGGTTGTGGCCGCCCGTGGGCAGCACGCTCTGCATGGAACGGTCGCTGCCGCGCGTGGCGATGGCGCGCGCGGCGCGCGAGGCTTCCTCGAGCGCGGGCAACACGATTTCATCTGAATACGCGAACCCGGTTTTCTCCCCGGCCACCGCGCGGACGCCCACGCCCTGCTCGATGCTGGCGCTGCCTTCCTTGACGATGCCGTCCTCGAGCGCCCAGCTCTCTTCGCGCGACAGCTGGAAGTACAGGTCCGCCGAGTCCACCGAACTCGACATCACCTGGGACAACGCGGCGTCGAGCCCGGCGTCATCGAGTCCACTGGGACGAAGGATGAGTTCGCGCGCGATGGCGAGAGGTTCGGCGGAGTTCAGTGGGTCCAAGATTTCACCGTTTCGAGGGAAAGGTAGTCGTGTGGCCAGGAGGTAATGTACAGCAGCGCCGGCAAGGGTCTGACATGGGGGCGGGCGCCCCTGTACGCAACGGAGCGCCCCCGCGTCACGTGTTGTAGATCACCCGGTGTTCGAGTACCGGAAAGCGCGCTCGCGCGTCCATGCGGCCGGCGGCGTCGATTTCCGCCACCACGCAGCCGGTTCCTTCTGCCATACGGGCCTGCACCTTGCCCCAATGGTCGATGAGCATCGAATCCCCGTAGGTCTCGCGCCCGCTCGGATGCCTGCCCCACTGCGCCGGCGCTATCAGGCCGCACAGGTTTTCGATGGCGCGGGCCCGCAGCAGCGACTCCCAGTGCGCCTTTCCCGTAGGGACGGTGAAGGCCGAAGGCACGACGAACATGTCGGCGCCCTGGCGAGACATCACCCGGAAGAGCTCGGGAAAGCGCATGTCGTAACAAACCGCGAGTCCGAGCTTGCCAATCGGCGTCTCGACCACGCGCGGATCGTGGCCCGGAACGGTATGCGCCGATTCGCGATGCGACTCGGTGCTGCCAGGAACATCGACATCGAACAGGTGAATCTTGTCGTAGCGCGCGGCGCGCTGTCCGTCGGACTTGTACACCAGGCACGAGGCGGCCACGCGTCCGTCAGCGCCCTGGCGCAACGGCACCGTCCCGCCGACGATCCACAGCTTGAGACGCCGCGCAGTGTCGGCCAGAAAGTTCTGGATGCGGCCGGCGCCGTCGGGTTCGGCGATCGCGCGCTTGTCGCCGCTGTTCTGCCCCATGAAGGCGAAGTTTTCCGGCAATGCGGCCAGCACGGCATTTTGCCGCGAGGCATCTTCGAGAAATCGTCCAGCCGCCTCGAGATTGGCGTCGATATCGTGCCCGGAGGTCATCTGGATTGCCGCAACGCGCATGCGGAGAATCTAATGGGGACATTCCTCATTTGCTAGCAAAAGGGGACGCGCCTGGCCTCGAGAAATTCACGCGCAGGCATTGCTCACGGCACGTCCCCTTTTGCCCGACAAGTCGGGCAAATGAGGAAAGTCCCCGCTATTGCTCCGCGTCCCAGGTGCCGTGCCACTGCACACGGCGCGCTTCAGGTGCTTCGGCCCAGCCGCGGCGCGCCACCGAACCACGCAATGCAGTCCAGGCACGCGCCACGCGCGCACGTGCCTGTGTAGGAACGGCGCTGGCGGCCATGGAGACACGTTCGTAGTCGACGGTCAGGTCGTACTGCCGCGCCAGCAGCGCCACGCGGCCGGTACCGCGGAACATCTGGTCGGCCTCGGGACCCGTGCCCTGCACGTTTGCGAGCGCGATCTGGCCCTCGGCAAGGGTGGCGCTCGCGATCATCTGGTGACTGCTGTCCCTGCCCTGGGTTTCGAGCTCGAACTGCCCGGTGAGTGACTGCGCCAACTCGCCAGGAAGCTCGGCCGGCCAGGACAGCTCGCCGGCCGCGTGCAGCGTCTCGGTGGGCCATTCGGACGGCAGCTGTATGTCGCGCAGCAGTGCCGCGAGGTGTTCGGTGTTGGCGGTGAACTCGAGGCGGCATCGCGCTTCGGCGTTACCGCACTGACCGCGCGCAGCGAGCTGGTGCGGCGCTGCCTGTGATGACTCGAGCGAGAACGCAACGCCACTCTCATGGCGCGCGAGCGTGGCCTGCACCGCGCCGAGGCTGCGTCCCGCGTAGCGCAGGTCTTTGATCGCCAGTGCAAGTTCATCGTCCGGGGGCAGCATGGCCGCCGCCGCCGCGAGCAGCGCCGGCGAGCGTTTCATGTCGAGGCGACCGATCTGGATCTTCGGCTCCGAAGAATTACCGGCGCGCCGCAACTCCCCGGTCACGCCCTGCACATCGAAGCGCGCCGTGGTGACGCCATTCTCGACGACGCCGCGAACCGATGCATCGCGACCACTCTCGATCTCGAAGTTCTGGATGCCGTCGGCATTGACGCGCAGTTGCGCGCTGACCGGCAACGTGCGCGACTTGGGTTTTTCGAACGGCTCAGGCAGCCGGCTCTCGATGCCGGCAAGCGTGCTGGCGAGCGACACCTGCCAGCTGTCGGTGCCTTTGCCGTCATCCAGACGCTGCGCCGTGCCCGTCCAGGACAGTTCGCCATCGATACGGTTTGCCGCGTCACTCTTGCCTAACAAACGCAGCAGGGGGGCCGCGTCGGCGACACCGTTGATCGCGAAACTGACCATTCCGGAACCTGAATTGCCGCGCGAAGTCGCCCGACGCGATTCGATTTCAACCGGACCACCCAGCCAGCGACCCTCGAGCGTGAGCCCGCGCAACTGGCCGGCGCCGTAGCGTACAGTGCCCGATATCTTTTCGACGGGCGGCAAACCGCCGCCGAGCGCCAATGAAGCGTCTGCCAGCTTCGCGCTGAGGCGCCACAGATCCGGCTGCCGCAATTCCTTTTCACCGCGCGCGTCAGCCTCGAGCGCAACCCTGCCGGTGAGTCGCTCCAGCCCCTGAGCTTTGAGCACACGGCGCAACACCGGCGACGAGAGATCCCCCTGCAACGCGGCATGCAGTCGCGGCGCGCCCGTGCGCGGCCAGTCGAGACGTGCGGAAGTCACGGCGAGTTGATCGACCTCACCGCCATCGAGCAGAAGCTTTGTGTGCCCGCGCGAGAACTCGAGCGTGCCTCGCCCCGACGAGATCAGCGGCATGTCTTTGCCCGAACTAGCAAGTCCAGCAAGTTTCAGTACACCGTTGGAGCGCTGCCAGTTGACCGCGCGGCCGTCCGAGTCGCGTAACGGAATCAGGTTCAAGGTACCGTCGACGACCACGCCCTGTTCGATATCGGCCAGCAGCGAGGTTGACTCCGCATCGCGTCCGAGCAGCGACCAGCCGTCGAGCAACAGCGCACGATCGATATTGGTGACGGTGAGCGCCAGCGACTGTTCGCCATTCCATTCGCCTCGAGCCGCAAGCGTGCTGGTGTCGCTACGCACCGTGAAATCTTCGAACCGGACAGCGGCAGCCGGATTGAGCAACATCAGGCGGCCACCGAGATTCAATGAACGCGGCACATGCGCACCCGCGGTGCGCACGCTTGCGGTTGTGGCCGGATCGAATTCGATCGATAGTCCCCGCGCGCCGATCTGCAGACTCGCGGCAAGCGAGCTGATTCGCGTGCGGTCGGTGGTTCGTTCGACATCGGCGCCGGTGAGCTCAGCCTCGAAGTTCCAGTCGCCCGGTTTGCGGCCTGAATCGAAACGCACGGCACGTAGTTCACCACCCGTGGGAACCCAGTCGCCGGGAACTCCGATGATCTGGCCTTCGAGCTGCGGGGCGAGCAGACGAGTCAGGAATTCCGCGGCCATGAAAGGCATACGTTCGGCGGCAAGCGTCGTGCGCTCGATATGCGTCGTGCCGGATGTGACCGTGACCCGTGCCGACAACTTCGGCGCACGTTCGAGTCTCGCGCCGCGCGTGAGCTGCAGGTCGGCGAACTGCAGCAGGAAATCGCCTGCATTGCGTTCGAGCTTGCCGTTCACGGTGAAGTGATCGAAGCGCGTGTGGGCGTCGTCATCGAATTCGATCTCGCGCGCGCTGGCCTGCCAGGTTGCGGCTTGCACCAGCCCGTCCTGCAGGCGCAGTGATGCGTCGAGCGTGCCGCGGCCTTTCGCGTCGATGAGCGGTAGTTTGTCGAGGAAGACGCGCCGCGCGATCACGCGCAGGTCGCCGGAAATCCCCGACCGACCGCCAAGGCCGCTGAGCTTGGCGGACAGGAACAGCGACTGCCCAACGTCCTGCGAGAGCAGCATGGTGCCGAAGGCGCTGAAGTTCGAAGCGCCGCGGATCACGACGGCCTGGCTCAACGTGAAGGTGTTGCGAGCCGCTCGATCGCCACGGCGCCGCAGGTGCACTCGTGCGCCCTCGACTTCGACGCGGCCATTGGGCATGAGCTCGACCCAGTCGGCCAGATGGCGCACCAGTGTCGCTTCATCTTCCTGGGCGAGCGCCGACGCTTTCCCATTCACACGCGGACTTCGCGCGGTGGCGGCAGTCGCCTCGACCGGCTCGCCGATGATTTCGATGTCCGGCGAAGACAACGTCACATGCCCCAGCGAAAACTGGTGATGGCGCAGGTAATCCCAGGTGTCGAACTCGACGCGCAGCTCCGGCGCGACGACACGCACCCGGCCGTGGACCGGATCGGTGAGCTCGACGCGCTCGAACACGGCGCTGGTGCCGTCCAGGGTCCAGGCAAAATGCACGTTGTCGAAACGCAACGCGAATCCGGTGCGATCGGTAATGAGTTTTTCGAGAGTGGCGCGTTGCTCGGGCACGCGCGCCGCGACGACACGGGTGAACACCACCCCCAGGGTACCGAGCAGGCCCAAGCAAAATGTGACCAGCAGCGTTCGCCTCACCCAGCCGGATGAGTCGTCAGCGTTCCCCCCTTGTTCAAGGGCAGTTTCGGTCATTTTTTCAAGCCAGCACCACGTCGTATTGGTCGAAGCCGTAGAGCGCTTCCACCTGTAACCGTATCGGCCGTCCCACCTGATGCTCCAGCTCCGCGAGCACCGCGGACTCATCATCGAGCAAGCGGTCGATCACATTTTGATGAGCCAGTATTAACAGTTCACGGGACTCGAATTGCCTGCTCTGCCGCACAATTTCACGGAATATCTCGTGGCATACGGTTTCAGGCGTGCGCACGAAGCCACGACCTTCACAACTGGGACATGCCGCACAAAGCAAATGTTCCAGGCTGTCGCGGGTTCTCTTGCGGGTCATCTCCACGAGCCCCAGCGAGGAGACACTGGCGATATGGGTCTGGGCGTGGTCACCGGCCAGCGCGCGCTGCAGTGCTTCCAGGACCTGGGTGCGGTGCGCCACGTCGGCCATGTCGATGAAATCGATGATGATGATGCCGCCCAGGTTGCGCAGGCGCAGCTGCCGGGCGATGGCCACGGCCGCCTCGAGATTGGTGCGGTAGATCGTGTCCTCGAGATTGCGGTGGCCGACGAAGCCTCCCGTGTTCACGTCGATGGTGGTCATCGATTCGGTCTGATCGATGACCAGGTGGCCGCCCGACTTGAGATTGACGTTGCGCTCGAGCGCCTTGCCGATTTCTTCCTCCACCCCGTGCAAGTCGAAGATCGGCCGCTGCCCCGAGTACAGATCGATGGAGGTGGTGCTGCCCGGCATGAAACCGGCGGCAAACTCCAGCATGCGGGCGTGCGAGGCTTTGTTGTCGACCAGCACGCGATCCACGCCGCGCGCGAGTTCATCGCGCAATATGCGCGTGGGCAGCGGCAGGTCTTCGTACACCAGCTCACCGGAACGCGCGAGCATGCTCCGCTCTTTCACGTGTTGCCACAGCCGGCCGAGGTACTGGATGTCGTCGCGAATCTGGTCCATTGACGCACCCTGCGCGGCGGTGCGCACGATGTAGCCGCCCGTGGTCTGCTGTGGCATGGCTTCGGCGACCAACCCCTTGAGGCGCGCGCGCTCGGCTTCGTCCTCGATGCGTGCGGAGACGCCAACGCCTTCGCCGCGTGGCATGTAGACCATGAGGCGCGACGGCAACGCCACGAAGGTTGTTAGGCGCGCGCCCTTGGTGCCCATCGGGTCCTTGACCACCTGCACCAGGATGTCGTCGCCTTCATTCACCAGGCGGCGGATGTCCTCCAGATTCTGCTCGCCCGCCAGGGTGTTCTCCGG
>DASTTJ010000401.1:0-5780 GCA_035760205.1 Steroidobacteraceae bacterium
GATAGCCCACCGCATAGGGCCCGATGAATCCGCCGACCGCGCCCATGGCGTTGATCAACGCGATGCCCGCGGCCGCCGCGCCGCCCGTCAGGAACTTGCCCGGAAGTGCCCAGAACGGACCGCGCGTCCCGTAGTCGCCAACCGCAGCCACCGCCAGCGCAATCATCGCGGGAATCGGGGACTTGAGCAGCGCGGTGGCGACGAAGCCGATCGCACCGATGGCCGTGGGAACCGCGACGTGCATGAAACGCTCGCCCGTGCGGTCGGAACTGCGGGCGATCAGCACCATGCCAAGCGCCGCCGCGATGTACGGCAATGCGGAGATCAGGCCGACTTCGAAATTGGTGAAGCCAGCGAGGCCCTTCACGATGGTCGGAACCCAGAGCGTGAGGCCGTAACTGCCGGTCTGACAGCAGAACATGATGGCGGCGAGCAGCCACACCGTCGGATGCCGCATCACTTCGGTGACGCTGACGCGATGCCTCGCCTGCGCCTCGGCATGTTCGGTCGCCATGCGCTGTGTGAGCCAGTCGCGTTGTTCGGGCTCGAGCCACTTCGCGTCAGCGGGTTTTTCGGTGAGATAACCCAGGACCACGAATCCGAGGATCACCGCCGGAAGGCCTTCGAGCAGGAACATCCATTGCCAGCCGTGCAGGCCGAGGTGACCTTCGAAGCCTAACAACCAGCCCGACAGGGGGCCGCCGATGACGATGGACAGCGGGATGCCGATCATGAACCACGACACCGCCTTGGCGCGCTCCGGGCGCGGAAACCACTGGCTGAGGTAGTAGATGATGCCTGGCAGAAAACCCGCTTCGGCCGCGCCGAGCAGCAGGCGCATCACGTAGAAGCTCATCTCGCCCTGTACGAACATCATGCCGGCGGAGATCAGTCCCCAGGTGATCATGATTCGCGCGATCCAGCGCCGCGCGCCGAAGCGCACCAGCAGCAGGTTGCTCGGAATTTCGCAGGCCGCGTAGGCGAGGAAGAAGATGCCGGCGCCGAAGCCATAGGCCGTATCGCTCATTCCGAGGTCGCTGTTCATCTGCAGCTTGGCGAAACCGACGTTGACGCGATCGAGCCACGAGATGATGTACAGCAGCAGCAGGAAGGGCAGCAGGCGCCAGGTGACGCGCTTCATGGTCGAGCGTTCGAGTTCGGTCATCGTTCGAAGTGTAGGGGATATGATTGCGGCCAGCGTCAGGTTTGCGCGGGAGGTCACATGAACCAGCTGGAAGATTGGATCGACGTCGGCGCCGCCGAAGACTTCAAGCGCTCAGCGCTTCAAGAGGTGAAGCTGGGCGATCGCCTCGTGGCCGTCTCATTCAAGGACGGGAAGTTCGGCGTCATTTCCAATGTGTGCAACCACGTGGGCGGACCTTTGGGCAAGGGCAGGCTCGATGGCGAGTTCGTGATCTGCCCCTGGCACCAGTACAAGTTTCATCGCTGCACCGGCGAAGGCGAGCCCGGCTACGAGGCCGACAAGGTTCCGGGTTATGGCGTGCGCGAAGAGCGCGGCAGGTTGTTAGTCACCGCCAAACCCACGAGCAAGCGCGGCCACTTGCCGCACGACCCGCATCCGCTCACCCGCCCCACCGAGCGCGCGCCCGGGGTGTTGCGCGTCGGCGGTATCTCGACGACGGCCATGGACGCGAAAAATCCGCGTTTCTCCACATCGGAGCACTTGTTGGGCGTGGCGCTCGAACACGCCGGAACCGCGCTGGGCGCCGAAACGAAGCTGATCCAGCTCAATGCTCTCAACTTCCGTCACTGTGAGGGGTACTACTCCAAGGCCGCGAAAGCCTGCACCTGGCCGTGCTCGATCACGACCATGGACCAGAACGACCAGCTCGAACAGGTGTACGAGATGGCGGTGCATTGGGCCGACATCCTGGTGGTCGCGACGCCCATCCGCTGGGGCGCGGCCAGCTCGCTCTACTACAAGATGGTCGAGCGCATGAACTGCATCCAGAACCAGATCACCATCAACAACAAGGTGCTGATCCGCAACAAGGTGGCGGCCTTCATCATCACAGGCGGCCAGGACGGAATCCAGGCGGTGGCCGGCCAGATGATGGGTTTCTTCAGCGAGATTGGCTATCTATTGCCGCAGTTTCCGTTCATCGCTCATTCGCTCGGTTGGGAAGCCGAGGACATGGAGCGCAATGTGAACTTCGTGACGGCGAGCGAATCGTTACGCGCCGGCGCACGCGACCTGGTAACACGCGCTTCGGAGATGTCGAAGTGCCTGCTCGACCTCAAGATCGCTCATGCCAGCATCGAGCGGGGCGGTCGCAAAGCTTCGGCCTGACGAGAGTTCAGGTCGCACGTGCGGCGGTGGAGCTGCCTTTGCGCGCCGGTGGGCGCAGGTACGCGGCGAGCTGAGCCAGCAATTCGTCCTGCATCTGCACGTATGCCGCCAGCTGCGCGGGGGTGAGTACGCTCGCAGCCCGGGCGCGCATCCGCTGGCTGTACTGGGCGGCTTCGGCAACCTGCTGCGCGACCGAGCTGCTGTCCTGCGAGTAAAACAACACACCCAGCTGCGTTCCCCAGCCGCTCAAGGTTGCGCCCCGCTGTGTGGATTCATCGTGGTAGAGCTTGCGCTCCTCCGCCAGCACTTCGATGAGGCGCTCGGCCTGCGCTTCCGGGAGAAAGTTGCTGTCGGGAAGCCGGCCGCGCAGCTGAATGACCTGGTCGCGCTCACCGATGCTGCCGCGGAACTGGTTGAAAGCCTCGACGTCGTCCGGCCCAAGTACCGCCAGGTATTCCTGGCTGCGATCAATGTTGGCATTGCGCCGTGACGGATCCTTCGGGTCACACCGAGGATCCACCGCGCAACGCGAGAAATGCTCCTGCCACTGCAGCGATTCCTCGGCCAGCAGCGTGACCAGCTGTTCGAAAGTGGCCTCGCCCAGCTTCAACTGTTCCTTGAGCCGTGCGTACTGACGCCGGATGGCAGTCCTGGATTCATCGAGCATCGCGGCGCGCTGCACGGAGTCGTCGTATCGCGCGAGGAACTGCCGCGCGAAGAGCGCGCTGCCGTCTGTCTCGGCGCCCTGCTTTGCCGGAGCGACGGGAGCTTGGGCCGAATCCTCAGGCCGAATCGACCTGCTGGCGGGAGCCGCGGCGGCGTCCGGAAGGCCGGTTTGGCCGGCCTCGGCGAGTTGGGTTGCGGCTTGCTGGCGCTGCGGCGCATAAATCGATTGCCCCTCGGCCGCGAGCGGCGAACCGCCCGGTCCGCCGGTGTTCCCCAGGAACTTGTCGGCCGCTAGATAGGCAGTGCTCGCTGCAAAAGCGGCGGTGGTCAGCGACAGGATGACGACGGTCTTGTTCATGGCGCCTATCTAGCCACATCGCCCGATGACTGGCCAGAGGCCTGAAGTCAGCGCGGAACCAGCCACCAGGCTGCCCAGAACGATGCGATGAGCAACACGAGTCCGGGGGCCAGGCGCCAGAAATACGCGGTGCCTCCAGCGCGGGCAAATGCGAGTTTCGAGAGCGTATTGGTGGTCACGACGAGCCCTACGGCGATGGCCCCGACATCGCGGGCCATCTGGCCTTGCGAGGTCAGTGTTCCCACGGACGCGGATGTGGAATGCGCATCGGCAAATCCTCCGGCCACGACGCCCGCGAGTGCCCATGCCGGTCCGAAGCTGTCTTGCAACCAGGCGACCAGAAGCGCTACGCCGCAAAAGGCGCCGGCAAACAGCAGCGCAGTGCGCACGCGAAACGCGCGGCCCGCGACGGGCGCAGCCTCGGCCAGACTCTTCGACGAGCGAAACATGGCGAACCCGTAGGCCACCATCGCCAAACCCGACGCCAACAGCGGCCAGCGCAACTCGCCAAGAAGCGCCGAATCACTCACGGCCAGCACCAGCGCCAGCTGGACCACAGTGGCCACCTGGGAAAGTGCTGCCCCGGCGACCGCGGCCGGAAGTACCGCGGGATCGTCCAGCGAGCGCCTGCCCATGGTGGCGACCACGGCGGTACTCGACACCAGGCCCCCTAACAATCCGGAGATTGGCAGCCCGGCGCGCGGGCCCACGAGGCGCTGGGCCACGTACCCGGCGGCGTCGACCAGCATGATGAGCACGGTGAGTTTCCAGATGAGGCGCGGGTTGACCACCTGCCAGGGATCGATCGCATGATCGGGCAGGATCGGCAGCACCAGCAGGGCGGCGGCCGCGAGCAGCACCGCATCACGCAGCTCCTGTTCGGAAAGCTCGCGCCTGGCGAAGCCATGCAAGGCGGTGCGCGCCACGAGAAGCACGACGATGAGAACACCTGCCGCAGCCGCAAGTACTGGCCGTGTCGCCGCCACGACGCCGGTGATGAAAGTTGCGAGCAAGGCGATCTCGGTAGTGAGTCCGGGATCAGGGCTGCTCGACTTGAAGTAGGAAAACGCGGTGAGCAGAACGACGCCGAGTGCCGTGGCGCCAAGCAATACGGGCGAGCCGGCGAGCGCGGTCAGCACACCGAGCAGCGACGTCATCGCGAAGGTGCGCACACCGGCGGCGGCGCGCCCGGCGTCATCTCCCTTGCGCCGCTCGCGCTCGACGCCGATGAGCAGGCCAGCGCCGAGCGCGACCAGGATCGCGGTGGCCTCGGCGGGCATTGTCCAGTTGCCGGGAGTGAACATGGTCGCGCTGCATATCACGCAGCGGAGCGGGCTGCAACGCGGTCAGGCTTTTGCGCGATCCCCGAACGACAGCGAGCTTTGCCGCTGCGATTGGCTTTGACCGGTCATTCGCTGTGCGCCGCTGATGTCGCCCGAGGGGAAATAGTTTTCGGCGAGCCGCGAGTGCACGTTGGAGATGCGCAGCTGGATATCGTCGATGAGCTCATGCAGGCCGGGCTGGTCGAGCGTGGTCAGTGGCGCGCGCTGTATGAACTTGGCGGCGCCCTCGAGCACCTCGAGCACACCCTCGCTGCGTGGCAGCGGTGACAGCGAACTTTCGAGCTGCGCCAGGCAATAGAGGCAGGACCTTGGGAACTGGTCGTCGCGCAGAAGGAACTGGAGCACGTCGGTGCGTTTGACGCGCGTGCGCATCTTCAGCCGGTACATCTGGTAACCCGACAGCGACTTGAGCACGCTCATCCACTGCACGGTTTCGAACGGCCGCAGCTCGGGCGTTTCCGCGGGTAGAAGCTGTGCCGAGCGCACGTCGACGATACGGCTGGTCATGTCGGCGCGTTCGAGATTGCGGCCGAGCATGCTGAAGGTGTGTGCGTCGTTGCGGTTCATGGTTCCGTCCAGCATGCCGGACAGCGTCTGCAGCGTGACGACGATGCGCTTCAGGAAGTCGAAGCGAGTGCGTTTGTTGAGGCCGGTCGCGAGGTCTTTGCTGAATTCGGCGAAGAACTCGTTGAGCAGCTCCCACGCTTCGGTGGGCAGGATCTCGCGCAGCGTGCGCGCGTTTTCCCGCGCCGCGGTCAGGGAACTGCAGATCGAGCCGGGATTCTCTTTGTCGGCGATCAAGAAGTTGACGACTTCGCGTTCTTCGCCCTTGGCCCCCTTGTCCTTGAACTGGACATCGAACTCGGCGCGATTGCCGGAGATGTCCACCAGCGGCAGCCAGCCAGGCGCGATGCCTCCCGGAAGGTCGAGCAGCAGGTTGGTGTTCACGCCGATGATGCGCGCGGTGTTCTCCGCGCGTTCGAGATAGCGTGAGAGCCAGTAAACGTTTTCGACGACTCTAGCTAGCATGGGGTCGGGCGGTGCCGGGCACCAAAAGTCGTAGTTGAGTCGGTGGCAGCGTTAAGCGCAAGCGCCAGCTCAA
>DASTTJ010000402.1:0-17569 GCA_035760205.1 Steroidobacteraceae bacterium
AGCCGAGGAAATGGCCGATCGCATCGGCGTCATCAGCAAGGGTTCGTTGATCGTCGTGGAGGAAAAGTCCGCGCTCATGCGCAAGTTGGGTAAAAAACAGCTCACGCTGCAGCTGCAGACGCCGCTCGCCGGCATTCCGGAAGGCCTGGCCGGCCTGCCGCTGGAACTGGCGAAGGATGGCAATGAGCTCATCTACAATTTCGATACGCAGAACAGCGAAACCGGCATCGCCGGGCTGCTGCGCCGGCTGAGCGAACTCGGCATCGAGTTCAAGGACCTGCATACGGCCGAGAGCTCGCTCGAAGACATCTTCGTGAATCTGGTGAGGTCGCGCCCATGAACCTGCACGCAGTCCGGGCTATCTACCAGTTCGAAATGGCGCGCACCTGGCGCACGCTGTTCCAGAGCATCGCCACGCCGGTCATGACCACTTCGCTGTATTTCGTGGTGTTCGGCTCGGCGATTGGTTCACGCATGATGTCCATCGACGGCGTGAGCTACGGCGCGTTCATCGTGCCCGGGCTCATCATGCTCACCGTGCTCATGGAAAGCGTGTCCAACGGCTCTTTCGGCATCTACATGCCAAAGTTTGCCGGCACCATCTACGAGCTGCTGTCGGCGCCGGTCGGGCTCACGGAAACCTTGTTGGGTTATACGGGCGCGGCCGCGACCAAGTCGGTAGTCCTGGGCCTGGTCATACTCGCCACCGCGCGCCTGTTCGTGCCCTTCTCCGTCGAACACCCCTTCTGGATGATCGCGTTCCTGGTGATCACCTCGGTGACGTTCGCACTGTTGGGGTTTCTCATCGGCATCTGGGCCGACAGCTGGGAAAAAATCCAGATCGTGCCGATGATGGTGGTCACTCCGTTGACCTTCCTCGGCGGCAGCTTCTACTCAATCTCGATGCTGCCGCCAGTCTGGCAGAAGATCACGCTGTTCAACCCGGTGGTGTACCTGGTAAATGGCTTTCGCTGGAGCTTCTACGGTGTCTCCGACGTCAATGTCGTCTTGAGCTTCAGCATGACGCTCGGCTTCATGCTGTTGTGTCTCGCGGTCATCCACTGGATGTTCCGCACCGGCTACAAGCTGAAAAACTAGCGGCCCCAGCACCGGCGTACCGGCGTGGCGCCGGAGACGCCTCGCGTGTTCGCATTGTCGAGCGTAAAGTTGCCGCAAGCCGTGTCGTTGAGTTGCCCGAGGATAGGCGTGGCCGTCACTGTAAATGCCACGGCGGTCTGGGTCGGCGCCGTGATTACGTAGTGACCGTCCGTCGACGCCACGGGAAATACGACAGCGCAGCCATCGGCAGCCGCATACGAATTGAACCGCGTGAAACACCGCTCGAGCGCACCCGCTGCCGCGAGCAGCGCGGTTTTCGCATCGGTGCGATTCGCTCGAATGACGTAGCTGCGATACGAAGGTATCGCGATGGCCGTAAGGATGCCGACGATGGCCATCACCACCATCAGCTCCATCAGTGTAATGCCGGCGTTCGATTTGCGCATGGATCTGGCTCCGGTTCGCATCAGTGTGCCTGCCGCCAGGATTGACGTCCGGATCCTCGCGGACCGGGGTCGCGGCAGCGGGTCTCAGTGCCACCACTGGTGCCTGGGAAGATGAGGAAGTCGCATCTCTCACCGGAGAGAGCCGCGGGCTTCGGCGTGATACCGACACTCGTGCGTATGCCGGAGACCGGATACACCACCCCACCGATGGTCACTGTGTCGTCGAATAGATTGTTGCTGTTGAGGTCCCATGGCGTCGCCGGGGGTCTGCCGCCGGAGAACAGCTTCAATTCCATGAGCCAGCTTTCGCCGCCGAACTCGCAGGGATCCGCGTTCGGCACCAGCGTGGTGAACGTGACACGGTCGTTGCGAATCAGCGAGTCGGTTACCGCCGTCTCACCCTGGAAGCCATACACCGGTGATATGAAGTCCAGGAACCAGCCGCGGTTGGCGCCAATCGGAAGGTCGGTGGTGACACGCACGTCGGCCCTATTGGGGGTGTAATCCACGCCGTACTGCTCGAACATGATGGTCTGACGGGTGAGGGCCGTGCGATCGGCGATGACATCGGTGGGGTCGCCCGTGTTCGGATCCAGGAGCCCATAAAAGCTCTGGACATCGAGGGACGCGACCACGGTGTCCGCGGGTTCGAGATATTTGCCCGTACCAAACAGCACGATGAGGCCCACGCCCCTCGGGCCGCGGCTTACGTTCGGGCGCGCAGTGATCGGCTGGTGATCGCCAGTATCATTCACCGCCACGAACAGCGGGGCACCGCTGTAGGCGATGTTCCAGCTCGCCGGGTTCGCCGAGGACAGATTGAACTTCCACAGGTTGCCGAACAGGTCGCCCGCATAGGCAATGTCGACGTCGCTGTCGCCGTCGATGTCGACGAACACGGGGGTCGACAAACCATTCGGCCTGCTCGTGCCAGTGGGGTCCTGCGCCATTCCGACGCCGGTGTCGATCCTGGCAATCGGCGCCCCAGTATTGAGATCCCTCACGTACAGAACGGCGTTGCCGGTCGTGCTCACGTAATCGTCAGCGACGGTGTTGTTGTAGCCATTGCCGAAACCCGCTGCCCACACGCCATTGTTCATTCGCACGATCGACGGGCGGCTGTAGGTGTAGCCGAGATCCCTGTCGTTCGAGTCGTTGAACTCCCATTTGAAGACCGAGGCGGCATTCGCTTCGGTGAGATTCGAAGGATTGGTGACATCGAGCGCGTAGATCCCCTGCCCACCCTTGTTGAGCCCGGCGACCAGGATCGTCCGCCAGGCCCCGCCAACGAATGCATCCCCGGTCACTGGCGTGCCATCGACGAAGTACCGGTGGGTATAGGTAGGTGAGCTGAGGTTATGAAGATTCTTGAACACCGCGCTCGGAATGAAGGCGAACCTTTCCTGGACGACACCCGTGGCCGACGTGTCATCCGAGTAGAACGCATGCAACATGCCGTCATTGGCGCCGGCGTACACCATGTGCGCGCGGTTCACGTTCGCTGCGCGGAATGCGGAATACGGCGCGGCTTCGAGCGAGTCGGGATAACGGAATGCCGGTGCGCCGACGAAGGCGGGCGCCGAATTGACGATGTCCCCGAGAATGATGGTGCGCCTGCGGAAGTTGGTAACCGCCGGAGCTTCGCCCGTCTGGACGCCGCGCAACCAGTCCAAACGATCCGACCCCAGGCCATCACTCGCCGGGGCCGGTTGCAATTCCGCCTGACGGACGGCGCCGATGTTCGCCCACACGAATGGGACCGCGGCGCCTGTGCCATCGACGGTGACGATTTCACGGTCGTCGGCCGCCGGTACAGTTGCCAGCACTTCCGTGCCGAGTTCACCTTCCGAGCCGACGTCGCGGCCCGTCAGTTTTCCCGACCAGTCCTTGCTGTCGAAACTCGCCTGGAACAGGCGCGTATCGCTGCTGATGGAGCCGCTGTTGACGGCGGCCGATGAAGCCGAGCCGACTCGCTCGGCGATGCTGAGCAGAACCGCGCTGAGCTTTTCGGCCAACTCTGTGCCACTGCCGGCATTGAGCAGCTGGCCGCGGCCGTTGATCGCCGCATGCCACAGATCGTCCACCGCGGAAGGATGTCGCGCGGGGAAAGTCGTGGGCCAGGTCGGTGCGGTGACGAACGGGTCGACGGGAACGTCCGGATTGAACTGCAAACCGCGCGCACCCAGTGTGATCGCGTAGAAGTTCATGTGCAGATCATCGTTGCAGTCGATGCGCGGATCAGGAGTGGCAGCGCTGCAAGCTGAGGGAACGATTACTTTGCCCGCCGGAAAACCCGTGCCTGAGCGCAGAGGCGTGTCGTATGCCGCCATCACGGCATCGGCCATCGTATTGGAGATGGCGTCCTGATACGGCGCGCCCGCGGTGCCGTCCGCATTTCCGGCAACTCCATTGATGCCGTCGCCATCCGCTGGCACGTTGGCGAAACCGTCCGTGAACAACATCCCGAAATTGCGCTGGCAGGAAGCCGTGACCGGTGCACCCGTATTGGTGCGTGTGAAGTTGCGGATGAGGTTGGCGACGGCCCGACGGTTGGGCGTGCCACCGTTACCAGTCCAGGTGTAATAGAACCGGTAGTACAGGTCATTGCGATTGGTGGGGTCGTCGATGTCAAACATCGTCACGTCTGGAGACGTTGGCGCGGCATTCGTAGGCGAGGCGGAATTGATGGTGAACCCGGCCACACGTGTCGCCTGCAACGTCTGGAAAGAGGTGCCGAGGCCGCCACGCAGTGCCAGGTGCCGCTTGCGGTAGTACTGGAACCAGTTCGCGAAGTTCTGCATCGCGGCGCCATAGGCCGCCGAATCGACGAAATTGCTTTCCTTGATCTCGTAGCGAAAGAGCTCTGTTCCGTCTGGCGCACTGCCGCCGACAGACGCAGGCGTGGCGGTGTATCCGAATGCGGCGGGCGGTGCGTTCGCGGCGCTCAGGTAGAACGTTGCCGGGAAGTATCGAATGGCGATGCTGGTGTTATTCACCAACTCATATGATTCATCGGCGCCAAGAGATGTCGTGACGAGGCAGCTGTTGGCCACCCCCACCTGGCAGTCACCGGTGCGAACCATTTCCCAATCTCGGACCGGGTTGCTCGAGCGGATGCAAGTGCCCGCCGGAATTCTCATGCCGGTGTAGACACGGAAACCGGTGTTGGCAACGACGGCGCCGAGGGTCGCGTTGTCGCACACTGAACCCACGTTGACGGAGTTCAATCCACCCAGGTCACGCGTCACGTCGATCGTGCCGGCGCCTCCGGTGAGGTATACCGGGTCGAATCTCGTTGCAAAGATGTCCGCGTTGACGAAGGCAAAGCCGCCGCCGTTCGGCCACGGCCCGTATTCCTCGGTGGGGTCGAAGTAGGCTTTGTTGTGCTCGGGGCTCCGCGACCAGGCGAAAGCTGGCAGTGGCGGGACGGCGTAATGATCATTGTTATCGTCCGCGTATCGCCGACGATTTCGAGTGTTGATGCTGGTGGTTGTATGACCATTCGGAAAAAGATAGATGAACTTCTTCCACGTGTTATTGGCGTTGCCGGCGTTGTTGAAGTTGAGCCTGCCGGTACCGGCCACGTCATCGGTTCCGGTTGCATTCGCCACGCAGCCGACGAAGCTGTTGTTGTCCGTGGCGTCGGTGCAGGTGCCTGACGCGCCGCGGCGCCACCAGCCTGCTCCGTCGTTTCCGCGCAGGAGCATCTCAGCGTCCATCGAGCCCGAGTCGTCGATCGCCATGATGAGGTTGGGCTTGACGCCCGCGGAGAGGAACAGCGGTATGTCGGAGATGGCGAGTGGCGCGGCGTTTGCCGGTGCCAGTGCCAGCATGGACACGAGAGCAGCACCTGCCGCAGTGGCGAAACGTTTCTCGAGCATAGGAATATTCACTTGATTAACCTCGTCGGCCAGAAGCCGGCTGGGATTCAAAATTTGCGTGTGTAGGTAGTCTGCAGAACGATTTCTGCCTGTCCGCTGCCGCCGGTGGATCGCGACGTGACCTGGTAGAAGTCGCGTCCGTCGGGCGGGTCCTGGCCCATGACGACTCCCCCGTCAGTGCGCACGAAACCCAGCTCTTCGATCACGGAAGCCGGAGGTTCGCGAAGGCCCGTCATGGCTGCCTGACCGTAGGTCTGCCCGTTGGTGTCCCACCAGGTTTCGGCCTGGTTAGCGGTGGTCGCGGCGATGCTGTCTTCGACCCACACTTCGCAGGGTCCACTCGCACAGGCGACGGGGCGGATCGCCTGCTGCCGGATAAATGATTCCGCGCCGCGCAGTGCGCCTTCGGCAGCCTGGAATGCCAGATTGGAATCGCGGGTGTTGCCGGCCATGCGTTCCTGCATGCGCGACATCTGCATGACCGTCACGCCGATGATGGTGAGCACCAGCAACAGCAGCATGCTCGTGATGAGGATCGCCCCGCCCTGCTTGGCGGAATGGCGGTGAAACTGGGTGTGGACAGGACGCATCGGGTGCAGCCTTAGTTAGTGCGATTGCGCAGCGTCACCGTGGTGGTGAACAGTGCGCGCTGGAAACGATCGTTGAAGGGCAGGAGAGCCGTGTCGAGAAGCGTGTAGACGCGCGAGTCGACGGTCGGCGAGGTTGCCTCCCCCGAGCGCACGAGCATCGCGAGGGACACGCTGATCACTTGGGACCAGTCCGCTACGAGATTGGCATTGACGTAATCGTTGATGGTCATGTTGCCGTCGGTGTCGACGCCGTAACGAATTTGCATCGCCTCCACGCCCGGAATAATTTCCTGCGGCGCACCGTTGGACATCACGCGCCAAAGGGCAGGTCCGGTTCCGGCGGCGTTCGGGGCCACGTAGTAGGCGATCGAGAGGATGGGTGACACGCGCGCACCGGGAGCAAACGTCGCGCCGAGATCGTCGGTCGCGTTCCCCGGCGGACCGCCGCCGATATTGCGAACGATGGTGGCCGAAATGTTGCCGCCACCGGGGTTGAATTGATTGACCACGAAGATCGACGCGTTGCCGCAGTCGCTGATGATCGCCGGCGCGCCCACAGTGAGTAACTCACTCACTTCCTTGTCCACCAGAATGGGGCCCGTCGGATTGACGACGGCCGACACGCGCATCGACGGTGAGCCCGTCGGAATGGTGCGAACGACGACGATGTCGTTGTTGATCGTCGCACCCGGAATCAACACCGCATCGAGTGCCGGCGCCCACACGCCGCCCGCGCCTTCGAAACCGAATACCGGCTGTGCGAGATTCCAGGCCACCGCGGTCGGATTGGCCAGCGTGTTGGTGATGTCGAAGAGACCATTGATAGGCTGGGCGCAACCCGGAAATCCTGCTCCGCGCAAGTCACGGAGGATGAGCTCGAGCGCCGCGCGGCCGTTCTCCTGCAATCGCCCAACGCGCTCATTTTCCGCATAGGTGACTTTGGAGCTGTACATGACAGCGAGCACGCCTGCGAGCAGGATGAGGCTCAGCGTCAGGGCAACCATGATTTCGACGAGACTGAACCCGCCCTGGCGGCGGCGCAGCGTCGTGAATGCGTGGATGGGTCGCAAGGCGTTTTGTTCGGGTTGCTGTTTCATGTCAGTTCAGCAGCTGCGTATCCATCGTGAACTCAAGCGGTGTTCTGGCAGTCGCCCCCGAGTCGTCCCAGTCGCTCCACCGGATCGTCACCGTGAAAATGTCGCCGTCCTGCCTGACAGAACCATCCGCAGGCTCGGGCGTGCCGGCGTTGTCGACCGCCGGAAGCGTTCTGGCAATGTTCTGTTTCCAGGCGACGAGGTCGTTGCCGGCAACCGTGCCCGCCACACCCGCGACACCGAGGGCGATGTTGTAGTTGCCGGCCAGCGCCGCCGTGCGATTGGCCCGCATGCGATCGATGATGTCGTAGGCGAGAAATGTCGCCTGCGACCGCATGGCGGAGCCATGATTTGACCGCAGGCTCGTGAGCTGAAGGGCGGCGACGCCGAGAAGCCCGATGGATAGCACCACCAGCGCGACCAGCGCTTCGATGAGCGTGAAGCCACGTGACCGGTGGGCGAACGATTTTTTGAGCGCTGTCATGGCTGAGTCCTATGCGGCGCAGTCGACGAGTTGCCCGGAGATGCCGCCGGTAGCCAGGACATCGATACGACGCTTGTACGGCCCGCTGGTGCAGCCGATCCAGGAGACATCGACCCTCACCGCCGCTGCGCTCATTCCCGTAGGAAGGTATTGCACGAAAGTGCTGACACCCGCGGCAATGAGCAGATCCGGATTGGGGCTCTGCCAAGTCTGGACAATCACATCGTCGACACTATCTATTACACCGGCCGCGCCACGATCGATGAAGGCGATCCAGCCGGTGTTCCAGTCCGCGACGGCGCCGCAGGTCGCATTGTCGGCCGAGGCGCAGACCGACACAGGCCGGTTGCGCCGGAGCGCTTCGCTGCGCGCGAGATTGAACGAAGTGACCAGATCGTTCTGAACGGCGGTGATGCTGTTGTTTCGCGTGAACTGGCGGAACGTCGGGACCGAGATGGCCATCAAAACGCCCAGCACGGTGAGGGCCACCATCAACTCGATCAACGTAAAGCCGCGGCTGGGTCGTTTCATGGAGGGCATGCTGCCAGAGGCGGGAATCGCCCTGTCTGCACACCGACAAGTGGTCCGTTACTACCGATGAGTGGCAGCAAAATGTGATGCAGTTCGCATCACCCGGGACATTAAGTAATTGGAGGGCGGCCCCGCACCACAAGGCGGGACCGCCCTACCGGGGAATCGTCAGGCGCGCTTTCCAGCGAGCAGCAACCCGGCGCCGATGACGATGGCGCCTACCCCGGCCCACACCGGGATGTTCACGGTCTCTTTGTCCTTTACCGACAACTCGATGGGCCCCACCTTCGCGTCGTGCGTTTCCTTGGTGTAACTGAACTTGCCGTAGGCAAGTCCAAGGACGCCGGCGACGATCAGAACGATGGCAATGATCTTGGTCGAACTCATTTTGACTCTGCCCTTTTGTTGATCCGGGGCCAGCGGAGGTGTAGGCCGGCACCGACTTGCAAACAGATTGCGCTCCGCGCCGCCTCACAACCATCGTCATCGGTCCCCTGTGGTCTTCAGCGGAGTCCTACATTCGGCTCGGGCATAGCCACTGCGCCAGATGCGCGCGCACTTGCGGGCTCGCGAAATAGTTGTGGTGGTGAATCTGCGCGCCGCTGATTCTCAGCTCGTCGGCGACCGGCACGCCTGGCTCGAAGCAGCCTTCACTTGGCACTACCAAATCGTTGGACGAAGCGGCGAAGCCATCGCCAGCGATGAGCGGGGCGTCGTGTCCACCCTCGCGCGCAAACTGAGCGCCGACCGTGAACCACTGCTGCGCAGAAGCAGTCATTGCGCCCTGCGCGCCGAGCTCGGGATTGCCGGTGGCCTGAACCGCTACGCCCGGCAATGACGCCGGCAGCTTAAGCGCCGCGGCACGCGCCATGCACAACACTCCTTCGAGCGTCGTGCGTGCCACCCGGTGGGGAATACACGCCAGCATGGCCAAGTGTCCGTCCAAAAAACGCAGCAGATTCGCCTCGTGCGCCAGCGGAGTGCCCTTGTTAGGCGCGCCCACCTGGCATACGCGGCGCAAATTCAATCGGCCGTCTGCGGCAATCGCGCGTGCCAGGAGGCCGCCACGACCCAGCGCCACGACATCAAACGGTCCAGGCAATCCCGCCACCTGCGAGACCAGCCAGGACACGTTGTCATCGAGTCCGCTGCTGAGCGTCGGATGCGCGTAGGCCAGGCAGCGGCCACCGAAGGCGCGCAACACGGAAGCAAACGAAGGGTGGTCCAACCAATCGGCAAAACTCGACTGGGGTGTGGAGAAGGTATCGTGCAGCAGCAGCAATACCGGACCGCCGGTCAGTGCCGGCCAATCGGGCGCGAGCCAATCGCCATCCGGGCCGCGCTGGGCGAGCTGGTTCGGCCGTCGCAGCCGCTCCCATCGCGCCGCTATCGCCAGCACTCCGGCACCTGTCGCCGGCGGGGCGGGCCACATCAGAACGCGCAGGGTGCGCCGGGTCGCGCCATGGGCGGAGATAGTTAGAGGAAACGTTGCTTCGAATGCATCGTGGGGCAAGGGCAGCACGAAACTCGACACACCAGTCTCATCTGTTTGCAGCATCGCGTAGGCGACACCCCCTCGCCGCGGCACGATCACGCGCGGATGCGCTGCCACCGCGCTGCGCGAACGCAGACCAGCGGTTCGCCCGGCGGGGCGCGCCTCGATGTTCAAGGTGAGTTGAGCGGCCAGCATGACCTCCGCGCCGGCGGCCGCCTCGGCAAAGGGCAGATCATGCGCATCGACCGGCGCATCGCCGGCGGTGAGCTGCGTGAGCGCACCGAGAAATCCGGGCGCGAGCAGGGTGATGCCTGTGCCAGGCATTTGTTCGCGGGAGCGTGACCCCAGGATTCGCACCGTGGTCGTCATCGAAATCGAAGGTAGTGCAACGTCACCCGGGTAGATAGTTGCGGAACATCACAATCCGGAGCCGCAATGCGGGCGCAGCCTAGGAAAGTCCCCAACGCTGTTAGCGCAACCAGCCGAGGACAACGCACCAGACATCGAGACGAATCGCGGGACAATAAACATTTTTGCTTGCCTTAAGCCGCACGGAGGTGCATATCATCGCGCCGCGGCTCAAACGTATGGATGCGGCCGAACAAACACGGAACTTCAGGGGGAAGTCATGAGCAACGTTCTTCGCGCGCTTCGGCGCGCTTCAATCCTTTGCACTCTCTTATTGCTGCCCATCGCCGGTTTCGGCGGATTCTTCATTTCCAACGGGCAGCTTGTCGACAACAACGGCACGCAGTTCATCATGCGTGGCGTCAACTATCCGTACACGTGGTTCCAGTCCCGGAACACGCAGCAGGATCTCGCATCGATAGCGGCCACCGGTTCGAACACCGTGCGCATCGTGCTGTCGACGGGTGGCCAGTGGGCGCGAGTGAACGGCACGCAGGTGTCACAGCTCATCCAGTGGTGCAAGGACCTGCGCATGATCGCGGTGCTCGAAGTGCACGACTCCACCGGCTGGAGCGAGCAGAGCGGGGCCGTGCCGATCTCGAACGCGACGGCATATTGGCTGAGCGCCGATATCCGCGCTGCGATCAACGGCCAGGAAAACTTCGTGATCATCAACATCGCGAACGAGCCTTTCGGCAACAACACGTCGGCTCTCTACACACCCGACACCATCACTGCCATCCAGGCGCTGCGCAGCGCCGGCCTCACGCACAACATCATGATCGATGCCGCGAACTGGGGTCAGGACTGGTCGAACACCATGCGCACCAACGCCATGCAATTGTGGAACGCGGACCCGCTGCGCAACCTGACGTTCAGCGTGCACATGTACGAGGTGTACCAGTCGCTCTCGACAGTCAGCACTTACATGCAGGCATTCGACGACATGAACTTTCCGCTGGTTGTCGGCGAGTTCGGTCCGATCAACAACGGGCAGTTCGCCGACTCCGAGTCCGTCATCGCGCAGGCCCAGACCCGAGGCAACGGCTACCTCGGCTGGTCCTGGTCGGGCAATAGCGGCAGCGGCACCGGCCTCGACATGACGGTCAACTTCGATCCGGCGCAGCTCACGACCTGGGGCAATCGGATCGTGAACGGCACCAACGGCATTCGCGCGACCTCGGTACTGGCGACTGTGTTCGACACGCCGACCAACAATCTAACCGTAGCGCCAACCACTCTGTCGTTCGCGTCAGGGGCGTCGTCATCACCGGTGACCGTGACATCAAATCTCGGCTGGACCGTTACCGACGACCAGTCATGGCTCACCATCTCGCTGCCAGGCGGCAGCAACAATGGCAGCTTCACCGTGAGTGCCACCGCGAACACCGGCACCACCAGCCGCAGCGGCACGATCACAGTGACGGGCGGCGGACTCACACGCACCGTCGCCGTGACCCAGTCCGGGGAATCCACCGGCGGCGGCACCTGCCCCAACCCGGTCACGTTCAGCGGCAACACCGGCAACTTCAACACCACGGGCGCGGCGTGTTATCGCACCAACGCCAACATCAATGGCTGGGGCTGCTACAACTTCGACGGGCGTACGCTGACGGTGGGCGGGGTTGCGCGCACTTGCGGACAGATGCCACTCACGCGCGCGGCGGATGGTTACTACTACTTCGCAGTGACCGCGGGACAGTACCCCTGGGCGGGTATCTACGCCTGGTAAGTTGACAGCACACGTCGCGTGCGCAATGCAGGGCCACTCAGCCGGAGTGGCCCTTTTTTTTGCCGGCCCCGAGACCGGCGGCTTCCGCCTCCGCCGCCGCTTCCTCGTCGCTCGGCACCGCCGCGCTGTCCCACTCGGCAATGATGGCCCGCGCCTCGGCGGCGCGCTCCGGCTCGACGCGCACACGCACGGCATTACCTAGAGGAATCTCGCCGCCGATGCCTTGTAGATAGGAACCATCGATTCGCGCCGGCACACCGGCGGACTCGAGCAGATTGAAGATCATCTGTGCCTGAAAGGCGAACGACGTTTCGTAGACACTTTCCATATTGGACAAGATACACCTTCGCCGAACAAAAAAGTTGTCAACGCCTGTCACAAAACCGGCGCTCGCGGCCGCCGCCATGTTGGCCTGCGCTTCCGCGGTGTGAAGCGGTGATCAGCGCGGCGGCGGCGCGCTCGACGGAGTCCCCGCCGCCTCGCTGGCCTTCGGTGAAGTCGGGTTCGACATGGGTGGAGAGTCAGCGGGGGGCGGTGCGGCGTTTCCGGGCACGGTGTTATCCGGCTGGGCCGCGGGCGGATTCCCGGCCGGCGCCGTTTGCATGGGCGCGGTGGGCGGAGCCGCCGGTGTCACGCTCTGCACGGCGACGCGCACGTTCTCCACGTCCGAATCGACAAGCTCGACCGAGAAGTTAGGCTGACCGCGCGGGTCACTGACCAGCACGTTAGCGTTTTCGCCGAGCTGCACGCTGTAACGGTCGCGGCGCAACTGTGAGCTGAGCGACCGACCGATGCTGCGCGCCACCGAGTCTTGGGTGGCGCCGGACATCACCGGCACTGTGATATCGACTGGATCGCCGCCGTCGCCGGGCGTGATGCGGAAAGACAGATCGCCACTCGAAGCGGCGTTACCGCTGGCCGCGATGTTCCACGCGCTGGCCAAGGGAGGACCGTTTGCCGCCGATGCGGTCGTCGCCAAAAGCGCGGCCGCGAAGATGCAGATGGCGCGGTTCATGACTCACTCCTTGCTTGAGCACATTCCGGGCAGGCGCGCCCCGGCGGATCCCGGGGCGCACTGACTTTGGCCGAAGGTTATTCGCCTTCCACCTTGATGCTGACGTTCTGCACGCTCGATTCGACGAGTTCGAGCGCGAAGTCCGGCTGACCTTCCTTTTTCTTGATGAGGATATCCTCGCCGTCGTCGACTTCGATGCTGTAACGATCGGGGCTGAGCCTGGCCGCGAGCGCGTCGCGCACGTCCTTGGCCACGTTGTTCTCGGCACGGCCGCGCTTGATGCCGACGGTCACGTCGACGGCTTCGCCCTGGCGCGGCGTCACGCGAAATACGATGTCCCCGTTGGTCCGGGCCTCGCCACTCATTTCGATGCGCCACTTGTTGGAAGTGGGCGATGCGTCGGCGAATGCCATGGAGGCAGCCAACAGCGAGGAAATGGCGGCGGTCGAAATTGCACCCAGCTTCATGGAGGACCCCAAAGTCGATTCGGTGACTCCAGTGTCCGCCGTCGGTTGGAAACGGTGCATCCGACGTCGACGTGGATCCCTGTCGGCGATACGGAGATGAGTCCCTCAGTCGTGCTTGTCTGTCAGACAGCGCTGGCCGACAGGAGTCCAAAAAAAAAGGCCACCTCGCGGCGGCCTCGTTTTTTATGGCCTTTATGGCCGGGCGATCAGCCGCACTTCGAGTCGCCGCAATTCAGGCAGGTCATGCAACCGTCCATCATGACGACGGCAGCGGTGCTGCATTTGGCGCATAACTGCGCGCCTTCGGGAAAGTGCGACTTCGCGAACGCGTCGGTCTGCTTGGTGCGTTCCTCGAATTCCGCCTTCTTCTCCGCGATCAACTTCTTCTCGTGATCATCGAGTTCCACTTTCTTCAGCAGGCCGATCGTCTGCAGGTGCTTTTCGATGACATAGCCCAGCTCGGCGATGATCGAGGGCATGAACTTGCCGCCCGCCTGCCAGTATCCGCCGCGAGGATCGAACACGGCTTTGAGTTCGTCGACCAGGAACGTGACATCGCCACCCTTGCGGAACACCGCCGAGATGATGCGCGTCAGAGCGACAATCCACTGGAAGTGATCGAGGTTCTTCGAATTGATGAACACTTCGAACGGACGCCGCTGTTCGTAGGGCGTGCCTTCGTTGAGGATGATGTCGTTGATCGTGACGTACATGGCGTGATCGGACACCGGAGTCTTGATCTTGTACGTCGAACCCACCAGCACCTCGGGGCGCTGCACTTCCTCGGTCATGCGCACGACCTTGGAAGAACGGCCCTGCTTGTCGTGAGTCATCTCGACGGCGGGCTCGAACTTCGCGACCGCGGCGGCAACCGCCGTGGCCACAGTGGCCGCGGTCGCGGCCTCGGCAGCTTTCTCAGCGGCTTGTTCGGCGGCCTTCTCTCCGGCCTTCTGCACGCGGTACTTGGCGATTTTCTTGTCGATCTTGATGGCGGACATAGTTAGAACTTCCCGTAGTAACCTTCTTTCAACGCGTCGTAGAGATTCGCGGCGGTGTGTTTCTCACCGTCGTATTCGATCTCCTCGTCGCCCTGCACCGAAATCTCGGAGCCGTCCTCGAGCGTGAACACATAGGTGGTGTTCTTGAGATCGTCTTCCTTCACGAGGACGCCCTGGAAAGCTTCGGGATTGAAGCGGAAGGTGGTGCAGCCCTTCAGATCCTTCTCATGGGCGTACAGATAGATGTCTTTGAAGCTCTCGTATTTGTAATCCGTAGGCACGTTCGCAGTCTTTGAAATGGAACTGTCGACCCACCTCTGCGCCGCCGCCTGGATGTCGACATGCTCTCGCGGCGTGATGTCATCTGCCGTCGTGAAATAGCCAGGCAGCTGTTCGGCCGGGATCGTTGAATTCGGCAGCGCACGCGGATTGATGAGCTCGCGATAGGCCAGGAGCTCGAATGAGAAGACATCAACTTTCTCCTTGCTCTTCTTGCCGGGGCGAATGACGTTGCGGAAATAGTGGTGCGCGAACGACGGCTCGATGCCGTTGCTGGCGTTGTTGGCGAGCGACAGCGAAATGGTGCCGGTGGGCGCAATGGAGGTGTGGTGCGTGAAACGCGCACCGACATTGGCGAGCTGGTCCACGAGCCACGGCGCGGCCTCGGCCACGCGCTGCATGTACTTGCTGTAACGCGCGTGCAGGATGCGGCCCGGAATGAGATCGCCGATCTTCCAGCCGTCCTTCGTCATCTCCGGACGCTTGCGCAGCATTTCGGCCGTGACATGGAACTCTTCTTTCATGATGGGCGCCGGGCCCTTCTCTTTGGCGAGGTCGAGTGCGGCTTCCCAGCCGGCCACGGCCATTTCACGCGACACATCTTCAGTGAACTTGACCGACTCTTCCGAACCGTACTTGAGCCCCAGGCAGGTGATGGTGCTGCCCAACCCCAGGAAACCCATGCCGTGGCGGCGCTTGCGCATGAGCTCCATGCGCTGCTGTTCGAGCGGCAGGCCGTTGATCTCACAGACGTTGTCGAGCATGCGCGTGAAGACTTTCACGACTTCGCGGTATTCGTTCCAGTCGAACTCCGCGAAATCCGTAAACGCGTTCTTCACAAAGCGCGTGAGGTTCACCGAGCCGAGCAGGCACGAACCATACGGCGGCAGCGGCTGTTCGCCGCAGTTGTGCGCGTGGAATCCGTTGGCATCGAATTCGTTGATGCCGGGAATCTGTACGTCGTACACATCTTCCATGCCATCGGCACGCACGCTCTCGACAGTGGCCACGAAGCGCTCGCGATTCAGCGTGCGTTTGTAGCCGCCCAGCAGGCGCGACAGGCGCGCGCGCTTGACTGTGTCGGCGAACCCCACGACTTCGGCGAAACGGGCGACGTTTTCGCCGGTGATCACGAGTTCATGCTGCGCGCGCTCGTACATGCTGGCGGCGATGCCGAGACGCAGCAGCATGCGCTGCGCGCCTTCGAGCTGGGTCAGGTCGGAATTCGCGAGGCGTACCGACACACCCTTCATCTGGTTGCCCTGCACGCTGCCATTGGTGTCGAACAGTCCGCGCAGGAAGCCACGATAGAACTCACTCGAAGCACGTTCGATGGCGGGCGTGATGGTCTTGCGGCCGGGCCGCAAGCCCACTTCGCGGGACAGCTCGGTGATCGCACCCATGCGCAGGCGGAACTCGCCGCGGCCGGTGCCCGGGTGCCACCCGGAAAAATCCGCGCGATGATTGAAGCAGCGCGCGGCGTCCAGCGCCGCCGCCATCACCGAATGCGGGCCGCCGACATCGATGTCGCTGTTGCCAACCGCGGGCCGAGCCCAGATCGACAGCTCCGCGCGATCTTCGGCGATCGTGCCATCACCCACGAGCAGGCCCATGAGATAGCCCTCGTTGGTGCCCAGTTCTTTCGAACCTTTGCCCTCTGAAGAGGCTGCGCCAGCCCAGGCCGCCGAACGGCGGTGGTCCTGAAGCAGCACGCGGTCGCCCGCCTGAAGGTCACCCGCCGCACACCACTCCGTCACCAGGCGGAAACGCGTCAGCGTGGAGATGCGGCGCACGCGGTGGTCCGAGGTGAGGCGCAATGCATGGCCTTCGGAGGTCGTGACGCTGACCAGCGGCTTGATCGCGGTGCGAAAGAAACCTTCCGGCGTGCTGGCATGGTCCACACCATCGACACGCGCGTTGAATTGCTTGCCGATGAGCTCGGCGACCTGACGCGGGCCTTCCTGGGTCTGCACCCAGGTGTCGGCCGGAACGCAGGGATTGGTGGCGCGAATGTTTTCGCACCACCAGTTGTTGTTCATCTCGTTGACACGGTCGATGAGAATGAAACCCGGCTCGGCGAAATCATACGTCGACGTCATGATGACGTCCCACATGCGGCGCGCCGGCAGCGTCTTGTAGATCTTGCAGCAGACCAGGCCGTCTTCGCGCGTCACGTAGTTCTTCGTGGTCGGCCATTCGCGCCAGACGAACTTGGTGACATCGTCCAGCTTGTGTTCGGCCGGGTCGTATTCTTTCGTGAGCAGCGGGAAGGCGAGGTTCCAGTCCTTGTCCTGACGAACCGCGTGCATGAACTCGTCGGTGACCAGCAGCGACAGGTTGAACTGGCGCAGGCGGCCGTTCTCGCGCTTGGCGCGGATGAATTCCATGGCGTCGGGGTGACCCACATCGAAAGTGCCCATCTGCGCGCCGCGGCGGCCGCCGGCCGACGAGACGGTGAAACACATCTTGTCGTAGATATCCATGAACGACAGCGGGCCGCTCGTGTACGCGCCGGCGCCCGAGACATACGCGCCGCGCGGACGCAGCGTCGAGAATTCGTAGCCGATGCCGCAACCGGCCTTCAGCGTGAGGCCGGCCTCGTGGACCTTGTTCAGGATGTCGTCCATCGAATCCCCGATGGTTCCCGACACCGTGCAGTTGATGGTGGATGTGGCGGGCTTGTGCTCGAGCGCGCCAGCGTTGGATGTGACACGCCCTGCCGGGATGGCGCCGCGGCGCAGTGCCCAGACGAAGCGCTCGTACCAGAGCTCGCGCACGGGCTCGAGTTCTACGTCGGCCAATGCCCGGGCGACGCGCTTGTAGGTGTCGTCCATGGTTTTGTCGACGGGGGTGCCGTCTTTGGCGGACAAGCGATATTTCTTGTCCCAGATGTCGAGCGACGCTTCCTGGAAAGGAATGGCATCGACGTCTTTGTGCTCGAGTTTGACCACGCTATTCATGGATGGGTACCGCTCCCCCGAAGTTTCAGGTCTGTTTTGCCTTTAAACGCCCGAACCGGAGAAAGAACGGCCCCGACCCCCAATTAATGGAGGCTTTGCGTCCAATGTGAGGCGACTGCTGTCGGACAGC
>DASTTJ010000403.1:0-21366 GCA_035760205.1 Steroidobacteraceae bacterium
CGTTGCCTTCGATCACGAAGGCATCGAGCACGCCCGGAAGGCTCTTGATCTCATCGAGATTGGCTCCGCGCACCTTGCCGCCGACGGCCGGGCAGCGTTGGAACACGGCGATCTTGAGTCCGGGCAGCTGCTGGTCGATGCCAAACAGCGGCGCGCCCGTCACGACCTTGCGGTTGTCGACGCCGGTGTACGACTTGCCTAACAAGCGGTAGTCCTTGCGCTCCTTGAGCTTGACGGTGGCCGCATCCGGTACGGGCAGTGCCGCAGCTTTTGCCGCGAGCGCGCCGTAACGAAGCGAGCGTTTGCCGTGCCACACGGCGCTGTCGCGCGTGCTCAACTCTTCGGCGGGCACCTTCCACTGTGCGGCGGCAGCCGTTACCAGCATGCTGCGCGCCACGGCGCCGGCCTTGCGCAACTGGTCCCAGCTGTCGGGGATGGAGCGCGATCCACCGGCACTCTGCCGGCCGTACACCGCCGGGTTCACGGGCGCCTGTTCGACGACCACGTCGGACCATTTCGCGTCCAGCTCCTCGGCGATGATGAGCGGGAAGGCCGTCATGATGCCCTGACCGATCTCGGGGCCCTTGTTGTAGATGAGGATCGGGCCTTTGCTCGAGATGCGCAGGAAAGCATTGGGCGCGAATTCTTCTGCCCCGCTGGCGGCGCTGCTGGTTTGGCCGCCCAGCATGAATCCCAGCGTGAGACCGCCGCCGGCCAGCCCCGTGAGTTTGAGAAAGCTGCGCCGGTCGATCTTGACGGTTCGCATGGGCGACGCCAGCGCGCCGAGCTCCACGTCGCGCATGAGCTCGCGCAGGGTTTCATCGGCGGCCGCGGCCGGGTCCAGGCGCGCGTTCATCAGGCCTTCCTCTTCGTGAGTTTGCCGGCCGCGGTGTGGATGGCGGCGCGGATGCGCTGGTAGGTGCCGCAGCGGCAGAGATTCCCCGCCATTGCAGCGTCGATGTCGGCGTCTGTGGGTCGCGGCGTCTTCGCGAGCAGCGCCGAGGCCGACATGAGCTGGCCCGCCTGGCAGTAACCACATTGCGGAACGTCATGTTCGATCCACGCTTCCTGAAGCGGATGCAATTGCGTCGCCGACCTGGCGAGGCCTTCGATGGTGGTGATGTTTTTTCCCGCGAGACTCGACACGGGAGTGGCGCAGGCGCGGATCGGTTCGCCGTCCGCGAGCACGGTGCAGGAGCCACACAGCGCCATGCCGCAGCCAAACTTGGTGCCGACCAGACCCAGGGAATCGCGCAACACCCACAACAGCGGTGTATTCGGATCCACGTCGGCCGATTGTTCCTTGCCGTTCACGCGCAGGCTGAGGGTGGGCATGCGGAGCTTCCTTAAGTCTGTGGCGGGGTAACCATGATCGTATTCGCCGTGCGGGTGCCGCGGCAACGAGACAAAAGGTGCATCTGGCGGGTGGGGCCCGCGACCGGGTAGCCTCCCGGCATGAATTCGTCCATCGCCATTCTGATCGGCGGGGTCGCGGTGGCGCTGGTTGGCATCGTCATCTGGCTTCTCGCTACCCGTCGGAAATCCGACCCGCGGCCGCCCGTCGACCCCATCGAATCGACCACGGGCTCGAACCGCTCCCTGACCGGCACGGGCCCGAGAGGGGCGATCAACCTGCTGAGCTGGGACGAAGCGCTGCGCCGTTTCGTCGCTTACGCGCTCGACGACGTGCCGCGCGAGGCGTTGAGCCGGACGCCGAATCCCGAACACGCGCCGGTTTTCAAAAGCGTCCAGCAGATACTCGAACGTATCGAAGCACGTCCGGAATACATTCCCCGGCGTCCGTCGCTGCTGCCGAAACTGCTGGCGACGGTCAACGACAACGAAGCGACCCTGGCGGAGATGTCGCGCATCATCGCCCAGGATCCGGCGCTGACCGGCAACCTGCTGCGCATCGCCAACAGTCCCGTCTATCGCGCGAGCAGTCTGCCCGTGGACAGCATCGAACGTGCCGTGACGCTGGTGGGTGTGCAGGGCATTCGCTCCATCATCGCGACCGCATTGCTGCAACCGGTCATGAGTTCCGCCGCGGGGACGGCGTTCAGCAAATTCCCCGAGCTGGTCTGGGAGCACACGCTGTACGCGGCAATGGCAGGCGAAGCGCATGCGACCCAGGTGGAGAACGCGGAGCCATTCGTATCGCAACTCATCGGGTTGCTGTACGGCCTCTCGGCGATCGTGGTTTTCCGGATCGTACGCGACCAGTTCGCGGCTCATCCGCACCTCAACCCGGATCCGGGCAGCGTTGCCCGGCTGCTGGAAACCTGGGTTGCACCGACGGCCGGACGCATCGCCGTAAGCTGGGAATTGTCGAAGCGCGTGCAATACGCCCTCGAAAGCCAGGCCCTGGCGGCCGAGCTGCAGATGGAAAATTCGCTCGGGCGGTCGCTCAAATTCGGGCGGGTCGTAGGCTCGCTCATCGTCCTGTGCCGCCTGGGGCGCATCACCGAGCAGGAGGCCAAGGCCGTCGTGATCTCGGGAGAAGGGCGCCGATCGCAGGTCGAACGCCTGTGGGATCGCCTGGCGTCGAGTTATCTCAAGCCGTAGCCCGGTACCTTTTCGCATCCACGCAATAAAGGTGTCTTAGGGGTGGGAGAAAATGACCCCTCGTGACACAGAGTATTCGTGGAGACCGGAACCCTACTGGTTTCCACAGACCAGAAGCTGCGGAACAAGACCCCCGTGTCCGCGCGACTAGAGCCCCGCTCAGGCGGGGCTCTTTTTTTACGGGGTACAACTCACGGTAAGCTCTGCGCCGCCAACGGGGGAGAAATCATTGAACGTGGACATTCAAGGCGGATGCATGTGCGGCGCCGTTCGTTATTCTGCGACCGTCAATCCTGCGAACAGCATGGTCTGCCACTGCCAGTCGTGCCGGCGATCCGCGGCCTCACCGGTAGTGGCCTGGGTCACTTTCGCCAAGGCGGAGTTCAGGTTCACGCGCGGTACGCCACGCGAATACGAGTCGTCGGCGAAGGTAAAGCGCCGCTTCTGCGGGGACTGCGGATCACCGCTCGCCTATGAGCACTTGGACACCAACGATTTCGTCGACGTGACCACCTGCAGCCTGGATGCACCGTGGGGCTTCCCGCCCACGCATCATTCCTGGCTCAGCGACGATATCGGCTGGGTGAAATTCGGCGATGGCCTTCCCACTTTCGAGCGATCGCGGTTTGGCGATCCTTCCTGAGCTCGAAACTCCGCGCCTGGTCCTGCGGCAGCTGCAATTCGACGACGCCCCCTTCCTGGTGAAGCTGCTCAACGAGCCGTCGTTCATCGAAAATATCGGGGATCGCGGAGTGCATTCGATCGACGATGCGCATCGCTACCTGCGCGAAGGTCCGATGGCCATGTACGCCAGGTTTGGTTTCGGCCTGTGGCACGTGGCGCTCAAGGACGGTGCGCCGGTGGGGATGTGCGGACTTCTCAAGCGCGACATCCTGCCCGATGCCGATGTGGGTTACGCCTTTCTGCCGCAGTACTGGGGGCAAGGGCTTGCTTACGAAGCCGCCGCGGCCACGCTGCGCCAGGCGTCCGTGAAGTTCGCGCTGAAGCGTGTGGTCGCCGTAGTGTCCGAAGGCAACACCGGATCCATCCGCGTGCTCGAGAAGTTGGGCATGAACTTCGAGTGCATGTTTTCGATGCGTGAAGGCGAGCCGCCTGTGCGGCTCTACGGCCGCGGTCCAGATCTCAAAGACGAGTAACCGAATCGCCGATGACCTGACCGATCTTCGCGCCCTGATCGACACGCAGTTTCACCGGGCGATCGAAGCGAAGTTCGCCTTCGACCACACAGGTGGAGCAGATGTGAACTTCGGTTAGCCTTTCCTTGCCCCAGCCCCAGTTGCTGTCGTTCTGCTTCTTGATGTGAATTCCGCCGAGCACGCGCGCGCCATCGGTAAGTTCGATATCGCCGTTGCGCGTGATGAGTTTGCCGGTGATTTCGGCTCCCGCAAGTTCGATCTCGCCCGAGACCGTACTGACGTCGCCGCCCACGCGCACGCCTTTGCCGATGTCGACGCTGCCGTTCACGGTGGATGCCGTGCGTTCGATCGTCGCGCCATCGGCGACCTCCACCGAACCATTCACGGTGCTGACTTCACCCAGCCTGGCATTGCTTTCGACCGTTATTCTGCCGTTCACCGTCTTGGCTTCATTGGCGATGACGCCACGGCCGACGCGCACGTTGCCGTTCACAGTGCTGAGCTTGCCGTAGGTCTGGCCGGGCTCGGCTTTGACCGATCCGTTGACGCTCGAAAGGTTGTTGCCATCGGCGGCAAGTGAAGCCGGACTGCCGGCCCAGGCGACAAACGCAAGGAATGCAACGACGAGTAATGCGGCGCTTTTCATAGGTCCCTCTAGCCAGTCTTGGCCTGTGCATCTTTTGACGCGCCTGGCGCGCGCCGGGTTGCAATGCCGAGGAATCGGGACCTCAAAAAAGAAGCCCCGCTTGCGGCGGGGCTCATTGGTCGCTTGCTTGCTTGTTTGTGGAGGAGTGTTTTCGCTCTTCTTGTTCTTATCTGATGCGGTCTTTGTCGAGCCGCTTGTGAATAAGAAGAGCAATCGCTGTGCCAGAGGATTCCGACGCACGCCGCCGAGGCGTTTCGGGCTTGCCGGAGCCTCGGGGGACGCAAAGTTCGAGTTTGGGCAATATGTCACGTCGGCCCGGATGCCCCTGCTGTCAAAATCTTCGACGCATTGAGCGTGCGAGTGCGCGACATAACTTGCGGACAATCCACGACAATTGCTTTGAAAACAGTAGTTTGTATATGACCCAGCGAGTGTAAATGCGCCCGACAGTTCAAAAATCGTTGAATCACGCCCGGTGGGTCGTCTTGCTGTTGGTGGCGGCGCTGACCGCGCCTCTGGCGGCCGCCCAATCGAAGATCCCGCGTCCGGAGGGTATCCAGACCGATGTGAACTTCTGGGTTCGCGTCTACAGCGAAGTGACAACGAACGAAGGGTTTCTGCACGATGAGCGCAATCTCACCGTGGTGTACGACACGCTGAAGTTCGGCTCCGGCGGTTCATCACGCGACCGCCAAAGGCTGGTCGATGAACGGCGCGACCGGCACATCGCGGCGCTGCGACGCATCATCGCCGCGCTGCCGAGCGAGGCCGGACGGGAAGCACTCTCCGCGGAAGACAAGCGGCTGCTCGCGCTCTGGGGTCCGAATCCCAGCGTCATCATTCTCAAGGAGGCGACCACCCGCATTCGCTTTCAGTTGGGCCAGGCGGATCGTTTCAAGGAAGGTCTGATCCGATCCTCGAGCTGGGAAACCCACATCGCCGAGACTTTCGCGAACCAGGGCCTTCCGCCGGAGCTCGCGGTGCTGCCGCACGTAGAGTCGTCCTTCAATGCGGCCGCCTACTCGAAGGTGGGCGCTGCGGGTCTGTGGCAGTTCATGCGGTCCACGGGCCGGCGATACATGCGCATCGACGACGCGGTGGATGAGCGCCTCGACCCCTATCGTTCGACGGAGGCGGCAGCGCAATATCTTGCCTATAACTACCGCGTGCTGGGTAGTTGGCCGCTTGCGCTCACGGCGTACAACCATGGCGCCGGTGGCATGCGCCGCGCCAAGGAAGCGCTGGGCACCGATGACTTCGTGAAGATCAATCGCACTTACAGCAGCCGCACCTTCGGCTTTGCCTCGCGCAATTTCTACCCGTCGTTCCTGGCGGCGCTGACCATCGACGAGAACCCGGAAAAATACTTTGGCGTGCTCGAACGCCGGCCCGAGCAGAAGTTTCGCGAAGTGACCATGCCGGCATTTGTGCGCCTGTCCACTCTCGAACGCGAGCTCGGCGTGGATCGCGAACAGCTGCGCGTGTTGAACCCGGGTTGGCGTCCGACTATTTTCAATGGGACGCGCCTGGTGCCGCGCGGCTACCGGCTGCGATTGCCGGCGGATACGTCGGAAAAATGGACCTCGGAACTGCTCGCAGCGAGGTTGCCCGCGAATGAGCTGTATGCGGGGCAGATCACGCCACGCACCCATCGCGTGCGCAAGGGCGAGACCCTGGCGGCGATCGCGCAACGCTACGGCATGTCCGCATCGCGACTGGCCGAGATGAACAGGATTTCCGCAAGCGCCAGCCTCCGAGCCGGACGCCGGCTGCAGCTACCCGAGCAGCTTCCTCGCACGCTGAGCGGTGCGGCGCCGTCGACGATCGTCGCCGGCACCGATTCCGCCGCGGCATCGCCGGCAAACGCGACCGCGGCCAGCGCGCCGGTGGGCGACTTCTACGTGGTGCGCCGAGGCGATTCGCTGCAGGCGATTGCGGCGCGCGTCAGCGTGCCGGAAGCGCAATTGCTGAAAATGAATTCGCTGCGCAATCCCGATTTCCTATACGAAGGTCAGCGCCTAAGGATCGCGGGTGAAGCGGTGGCGGTAACCCCCGCCGAGGCCGAAGTGAAAGTGGCGGCGATCGATGCAGCTCGTGGCGAGGCGCAACGGGAAGGCGCGGCAGTCGAGGTGGTGCGCGAGATCACCACACGGCCCATCGGCACCGGTGAGCCCACTCGCGGGCGTCCGCGCGCGGCGGCGGCCGCGGCCATGGCTGCGGTGACGACGTCTGAAGTGGCGACCTCAGTGGCTCAGGCGGCTGAAGTGGCGCGCGAGCCGGTGTCGGCAAGCCAGGCGGAAGCACTGAGCCCGGCGCTGGGCCCGGTGTCGGCGACGCAGAGTCTCGCCGACTCCATCGACTATCAAGTTCGCGAGGATGGCTCGATCCGCGTCGAGGCCACCGAAACGTTGGGTCAGTACGCCGACTGGCTGCAGATTCCGACGCAGAAGCTGCGCAACGTGAACAAGCTGAAGGCACGTCAGCCTGTGCTGCTCGGCCAGAAACTCAACCTGGACTATTCGCGCGTCTCGCGTGAGGCGTTCGAACAGTTGCGGCGTGATTACCACGCGAAGTTGCAGGGCGAGTTCTTCGTGCAAAATCGAATCGCCGGCACCGAGGTGTACATCGTGCGGCGCGGCGATTCGCTGTGGACCATGACCCAGAAGTTCAGCAACCTGCCGATCTGGCTGCTGCGCCAGTACAACCCGGATACGGATCTGTCGGACCTCAGAGCCGGCACGCAGGTCGTGATGCCGCGGGTTGAAGTGGTTTCAGGTAGCTAGGAAACGGGGCGTGTCCCCATCAGCGATCGGAGAAATCCTTCAGCCGCGTGTCGGCCTCGATCGTGGCGGCGAACAGCGTCTTGACCGGTCCGTTCTTGCTGGCCTCGAGCACACGCACCGCCACGTGTGTGGCTTCGGCGAGCCGTGCCACAACGGCGTCGTCGACCTTAAAGTAGTACATGGCACTCCACGGCGTCGGAATCTTGTAAGGCGATTTGTGGAGCGTGGCGAAATCCGCTGCCCGTCCGGGAGTGCCGAGCACGAGTTCGCTGCCATTCACTTCGACAGCCGGTACCGCATCAGCCATTGGCTCTATAGGCACCGCCAGCCACACGAATAGTTCGCGTCGGCCCATGAGGTTGGTTTCGAATGGAGCGATGAAGGCGAAGCGGCCAGCCGTTTCCTGCAGAAAGGTTTCGCGATACAGCTCCACGGGACGGCCGAGTCGCGTGACGGTGGCTCCGGTTTCCGTGTCCAGCTGTTCGACGATGGGAGCGTCATCAGGCAGCGCCGCGCAAGCGCTGAGCAGCGCCATCGCCACGGCGAGTAAAACGAAACGAGCCCCGCGAATCGTAGTCTTAACGTCGCGACGTCTTGTCATAATCGAACCCGATGGACATTCTTGCTGCATTGAACACCCCAAGCTGTGACGCGCTCCGTTATTGGCGCGGCGCACAGCCTCTATAATTTATGCCATCACAAGTGCTTGTTTTCTAATCAAATGTCGCTCAATTCAAGAATTCTCGCACTCGCCGCGCCACTTCTGGCTTGCGCGTTCGTTGGAACGGCCGCAGGGGATGCGCTTCCCTATCATGCCCGCGCCATGGCGTCGCTGGGCGTCGAATTGCCCGTTGCCGACCGCGTGCTGGTGCGCAAATCCGAGCGCCGCCTCTATCTGATGCGCGGCGATGATGTGCTGCGTGCCTATCGCGTCGCACTCGGACTGAATCCTGGAGGCGCGAAAGAGCGCTCCGGCGATTTCCGCACTCCCGAAGGCAGCTATCGCCTCACGCGTCGCAACACGCGCAGCGATTTCTTCCTCTCGATCCAGGTTTCCTATCCCAACGACCAGGACTTGCGCCGTGCGCGCCAGAATGGCTGGCAGCCCGGTGGGTCGATCATGATTCACGGCCTGCCGAACGATCCTCGCCATTCACCGGATTACTACGCCTCCCAGGACTGGACTGACGGTTGCATCGCGGTCACCAATGCCGACATGGTGGAGATCTGGATGATGACCGGCGACAACGTACGGATCGACATCCAGCCCTAGACCGCAGGAGGCGGCTTCCCGTCGAGTACACTGCTCACCACAAACAAAGGTGAACAGACTCGAGGGGATATCTTGGAAACCAGCATCGTCATTCCCGACTTCGTGGACGCGCGCATCGGGCCGCGCGGCAGCCTGGAAAATCTCTCCCAGGCGGAAATCGACAAACTTCTGGATTCGCGCGCCGGGGGGCTCTACCAGCTCTTCCGCAAGTGCGCGCTGGCCGTGCTCAATTCCGGCAGCGAAACCGACAACGCCAAGGAAATCTTCGATCGCTACAAAGACTTCGAAGTGGAGCTGGTGCGCCAGGCCTGGGGCATCAAGCTCGAGATAAAAAACGCGCCAGGGCAGGCATTCGTCGACGGCGAGATGATTCGCGGCATGAAGGAACACGTGTTCGCGGTATTACGCGACGTGATTTTCATCAGCAACGAGATCATCGAAAGCGGCCGGTTCGACCTCAACAACCCGGCGGCCATTACCAACGCGGTCTTCCACATCCTGCGTAATGCGCGGATCCTCGATTACAAGTCGAAACCCAATCTGGTGGTGTGCTGGGGCGGCCACTCCATCAACACCGAGGAATATCAGTACACCAAGAAGGTGGGATACGAACTCGGCCTGCGCGGTCTGGACGTGTGCACGGGCTGCGGCCCGGGAGCCATGAAGGGCCCCATGAAGGGCGCCACCATCGGCCATGCCAAGCAGCGCATCGTCGGCGGGCGGTACATCGGGTTGACGGAGCCCGGCATCATTGCTGCTGAGCCTCCAAATCCGATCGTGAACCAGCTCGTGATCATGCCGGACATCGAAAAGCGACTCGAAGCCTTCGTGCGCCTGGCGCACGGTGTCGTGGTGTTCCCGGGCGGCGTGGGCACGGCCGAAGAAATCCTCTACCTGTTGGGAATCCTGCTCGAGCCCGCGAACGCCGGCCAGCCGCTCAAAGTGGTGCTCACGGGGCCCAGGAACACCGCCGACTATTTCGCCCAGATCAAGAATTTCATTGAGGGAACCCTCGGGAAAAAGGCTGCGGATCTGCTCCACGTGATCGTCGACGATCCGGCGGAGGTGGCCAGGTACATGGTCATGACCATGGAGCAGGCGCGCGGTTTCCGCAGGAATCACAACGACTCGTACAACTACAACTGGCTGCTCAAGGTGCCGGGGCCGTTCCAGCACCCCTTCGAGGTGACGCACGAAACCATGCGCGCGCTGCGCCTGTACCGCGACCTGCCGGCGCATGAGCTGGCCGCGGACCTGCGCCGCGCGTTCTCCGGCATCGTCACCGGCAACGTGAAGGAAAACGGCGTTCGCGCCATCGAAAAGTTAGGCCCTTACGAGCTCACGGGTGATGCGTCGGTGATGATGCTGCTCGATGAGCTGCTGGCGGCATTCGTTGCGCAAAAGCGAATGAAGCTTCCGGGTAGCGCTTACCGTCCCTGCTATCGGCTCGTACCCTGACGTCGACAACACAATAATCGGCTGCAACGTTAAATCGCGAGGCTCGCTTCGAGCCTCGGCAGAACATAACGAAAAAATCTCTGTTAACCAGCACGCATCGCCCGCAAGCCGTCGCGGGCGCGTGAATCAGTTCCTGTCGTATCGGTGCGACGTAATCGTAGGCTTACGTCAACCGAAAGGGAGTACCGCACATGAGTGCCTCAGACAGAAACCGGGGAAATTTAGCGAACGGCACACCGCCACCGGTGGGCACGGACGCTTATGCAGCCTGGCTCGAACGCATGCAGCGCACGCGCGGTCGGCACGCGGCCATCACCAAGAATCTCTACACCTGGTCTAGCTACAAGCATTGGGCCGACAAGGTGAAGGGTTCCTGGGAAGACGAGCCGGTTCCAGCCCCCAGCAAGAAGTAAGCGCCAGAGTAACAACACCGCGTATCAAACGCGGGTGGCCGGCAATTCAATCGCCGGCGCGATGAAGGATTTCGAAGCGGAAATGGGGACATCCCTCATTTTCTTGTCACAAACGTCGATCACCGTGGTGTCGCGAGTGCTTTGCCATTTGTGACACGAAAATGAGGGATGTCCCCATTTCTCATTTCACCAGGACTGGGTGATGAACCGGGCGTCCTGCGCGGAAGTGCCATCGGTGTCTTCGATCGCGGCCTCGGTCGCGACCGCAACGCCTTCAGGCGCGGGCTGTTCCTGCATGGGGGCGGGCTGCTCGGCCAATACCCGCTCGGGCTCGAGCCAGGCGAGCAGGGTCTCCCACTGACCCATGTCTTCCTTGACCAGGTAGGGCTTCATCTCGTGGATGCCGACTCCCTGCTCGGCGGCCCGCACGTAATTCTGCGAGTCGCGCATGGTTGCGACGATGGGAATTTCGAGCTTTTCCAGGAATCGCATCAGTGACTGGAACATCAGCGTGTTCTTGCGCACGCGATTGGCGATCACGCCAATGCGGTTCTCCGCGCGCTTGATCTTGGCCACCAGCAGCAGGTCGGCGATGCAGCGCGATGCGGCGTGGATGTCGATGTCCGACGGGAGCACCGGAACGATGATCTTGTTCGCGTCTCGCGTGAGTTCCGGCATGGCCCGTGCTTCGACCGCGGCCGGACTGTCCACGACGATCTTTTCCGTGCCTTCCGGCACGCGCAACTGCCAGGCGCGCGTGGTGCGCGCATCGTGCTCGAAGGTGGCGATGCCGGTAATACCCGGCTGCGGCGGCTTGCGTTTGCGCAGCCAGCGCGTGGCCGATCCTTGCGGATCTCGGTCGATGAGCAGAGTGGCGTCGCCACGCGCGGCGAAATACGCCGCGAGGTTTATCGCGAGCGTCGTCTTGCCAGAGCCCCCTTTAGGGTTAAGGACGACGATGCGTTGCATGGCTGTTTGTCAGAATGTGCCTTCAATGTGAAGCACTCGAAAGACTAGCGATGCCGCCGCGATGGCGCAACCAAACCCCCGGGCGTTTGTGACTGCGGACACAGCGATATCGCACGGGTGTTCCTAGGATGCCTCCACCGTAAGTTTGCAGGTGCATCACGATGGAACGTTTCCTTCTGCTCTGGGACGAAATCGACGACCTCGTGGGCACCAGCCGCTACCACGTGAAGAACACCGCGATGGCCATCTGGACGACCGTCCGCCGCCGCTGATCGACCCTCGCTGATCCTTCGAGCCCCTTCCGAAGGGCTTGAATTCTGATTTCGGTGCCCGCAGTCTGCCGGCGCCATGACAACCCCTCCCTCTGAAAATACGACCCGGGAAACCTTAGGTTTCCAGGCCGAAGTCCGTGAGCTGCTGAAGCTCATGATCCATTCGTTGTACAGCCACCGGGAAATCTTCCTGCGCGAGCTGATCTCGAATGCCTCCGACGCCAACGACAAGCTTCGCTTCGAGAGCCTGAGCAAACCCGAACTGATGACCGGCGACACCGAACTCGCGGTCTGGATCGAAGCCGACGCCGTCAACAAGCGGCTTACCATCCGTGACAACGGCATCGGTATGAGCCGCGAAGAAGCCATTTCGCACCTGGGCACGATCGCCCGCTCGGGAACTGCGGAGTTCTTCAAGAAACTCTCGGGCGACCAGCAAAAGGATTCGCAGCTCATCGGCCAGTTCGGCGTGGGCTTTTATTCGGCATTCATCGTCGCCGAGCGTGTCGAGGTGCTGACCCGCCGCGCGGGTCTGCCCGCCAGCGAGGGTGTGCACTGGGAGTCGGCGGCTGACGGCGACTTCACCGTGGAGACGCTCGAGCGGGCGGAGCGCGGTACGACGATCGTTCTTCATCTCAAGGACGATGCGAAAGAGTTTCTCGACGCCTGGCGTCTGCGCTCGCTGGTTCGCCGGTACTCGGACCACATCGCCTTCCCGGTGCGCATGCCCAAAGAGGGCGAAGCTACGATCGAGTACGAGGCCATCAACCGCGGCACCGCGCTCTGGGCGCGCCCCAAGGGCGAGATCAAGGACGAGGAGTACTTCGAGTTCTACCGTCACCTGACGCACGACTCGGGTGAGCCGCTCGCCTGGTCGCACAACCGCGTCGAGGGCAAGCGCGACTACACCAGCCTCGTGTTCATCCCGGCCGCCGCGCCGTTCGATCTGTGGCAGCGCGACGGTGCTCGCGGGCTCAAGCTGTATGTCCGGCGCGTGTTCATCATGGATGACGCCGAGCAATTCCTGCCGTTGTACCTGCGCTTCGTCAAAGGGGTGCTCGATTCGGCCGACTTGCCGCTGAATGTTTCACGAGAACTGCTGCAGTCGGACAGCGAAGTGGAGGCCATGCGCGGCGCGCTGACCAAACGCGTGCTCGACCTGCTGGCGAAGCTCGCGAAGGACGATGCGGCCAAGTACCAAGGCTTCTGGAACGAGTTCGGAGCGGTCCTCAAGGAAGGCCTGGCCGAGGATCACGGTAATCGCGACAAGCTTCTGCCGCTGCTGCGGTTCGCTTCCACGCACGGTGAAGGAGATGCCGAAGATGTCTCACTGGCGGACTACGTGGCGCGCATGCAGACGGGCCAGGACAAGATCTATTACGTGGTCGGTGAGAGCTTCGCCGCGGCGCGCAGCCACCCGGCCATCGAGGGCCTCCGGGCGCGCAATGTCGAGGTACTGTTGTTAGGCCGGCGCATCGACGCGTGGGTCATGGACCATATCCAGGAATTCGAAGGCAAGCAGTTCCGGGACGCGACGCGGGGCGAGCTGGATCTCGGTGCTCTGGCGAGCACCGCCGACAAGGAAAAGGCCGAGACTCAGTTGAAGGAGTCAGCGTCGCTGCTCAAGCGGGTCAAGGATGCACTCGGCGATCGCGTGTCGGAGGTTCGCGTGAGCACGCGGCTCAAGGATTCCGCCGCTGTGCTGGTGGCGGGTGAACACGACATTTCCGCGCCGCTGCGGCGCGCACTGGAAGCCGCCGGGCAAAAAGCGCCCGCCGGCAGGCCGATGCTCGAGTTGAATGTCGACCACCACCTGGTGAAGTACCTCGAGCTTCGCGAGGAGCCGGCAGACTTCGGCGAGCTGGCGTTGGTGATCTATGAACAGGCCACGCTGGCCGAAGGAGCCCAGCTGCCGGATCCGGGCGCGTTCGTGCAGCGGCTCAACCGCTTGCTGTCACGCCTGTGAGCAACGAAGAGCTGCTCCGGCCGACATTGTCGGACCATCAGCCCGTACCCGAGCTTTACAACACGACCGCTTTTTTCATGTCGTCGTTCTTCGGCGGGCCGCTGGGGGCGACGATCTACGGTGGCGCCAACAGCCTGCGGCTGGGCCGGCTGGCACAGGACCTGCCACTGCTCGTCGCGCTGGCCGCCACGGCGTTCCTGCTGCCACTCATGCTCCATGAGGCCGGCTGGCTGCAGAGCCTGGCCGCATCCATTGGCGGCCGTGTGGCACGCAACTACAACCTGTTCATGCGCACGCTCGGGCTTGCCACCTGCGGAGCTATCTACTTCATGCACCGGCGATTTTTCAGATCCGCCCGCGTGTCGGGCGCCAGGGAAAAGGCGGGCTGGATTCCCGGTTTCGCCGCCTTCGGCGCCGGCATGGCCGCAAATGCCGCGTTTGTCACCTGGCTTCTCAAGCATCATTAGCGCATGGAAGAACAACCATCGAGCGCCGACGCGTTCGCGCAACAAGTGTTCTATTTCATCGAGCGCAGGCGCCTGGCGGACGCGCGCCGGGTCTTAAAGGACGGGCTCACGCAGTTTCCGCAGGATCCGGACCTGCTCTTTTACAGCGCGCAAGTCGAGTGGCTCGGCGACGAGAATGCCGCGGCCGAAACCACCGCAAGACAGGTGCTCAGCGTAGCGCCGGAACACGCGCCGGCGCGGCGATTGCTCGCGGACCTGCTCATCGAGCGCGAGCAGTTCGCCGATGCGGAAGGCATGCTCATCGGGCTGTTGCGCGACTATCCCGAGGACGCCCACCTCTATGGACACTATTCGCGCCTGATGTTGCGCACCCTGCACCTCGACAAGGCCGAGCAGCTGGCGCGCGAGGGACTCCGTTATGGCCCCGACGACGTCGAGTGCCTGCTCGCGATGGCGCTGTGCGAAACCGCGCGCGGTGGCTCGCAGGCGAACCAGGGGCTCGAGAAACTGATTCAGGGCCATCCCGAATCCATGAACACCGTGCATGCGCTGGTCGTCGCGCTGGTCGATAGCGGACGCGTCAAGGAAGCGCATGTCATCGCGCAGCAGGCGATGCGCGCTGATCCAGCCAACGAACATCTCGTGGAAACGGTGCGCGAGCTCCGTATACAAAGTCACTGGAGCATGAAGCTCCTTTGGCCGCTGCAGAAATGGGGTTGGGGTGGGTCCGCCGTGATCTGGGTGGGCGCGATTTTCGTGATGCGCGTGCTCCAGAACTCCGCGCCCGCGGCCTACGGCCCGTTCGTCTTCACCTGGCTCGCGTACGTGGTCTATAGCTGGGTTTGGCCGTCGCTCATCCGCCGAATCCTATGAACCATCACGATCCGAATCTCGCGCAACTCGAAGCACTGCTGTTGCGCGACCCTCTCAATGCGTCCGTCAGGCTGGAATACGCGCGCCTGCTGCTGGCGGTGCATGACAAGGTGGCCGCGCTCGAGCAATACGAAATCGCGCGCAAGCTCGGCGGCATCCAGGAACTTCCGGAATTCGAAACACTGCGCGCACCACCGCCACCGACGCCGCCCACGCGTGAGCCCGTGAAGCTCTCGGTGGTTCAACCCATCCGCAGCGCCGACGTGGTTTCGATCTCGCGGCCCACGCAGGTGCCCGACAAGACCCGTTTCATGCACATCGCGGGCATGGAGGATCTCAAGAAGTCGATCCGACTGCAGATCATCGAACCCTTCCTCAACCCCGGAATGTTCGCGAAGTTCCGCAAGAAGGCCGGCGGCGGAATCCTGCTTTACGGTCCACCAGGTTGCGGCAAGACGATGCTGGCCCGTGCCGTCGCGAATGAGTGCAATGCCAGTTTTCTCTCCATTGGCATTTCGGAGATCCTCACCGCCTGGCTGGGTGAGAGCGAACGCAACCTGGCGTTGATGTTCGAGAAGGCACGGGCGCAGAAGCCGTGCGTGATGTTCTTCGACGAGCTCGACGCGCTTGCTTTCGCGCGCTCCAAGTCGAGCTCCGATACGAGCCGCAAGATCGTCAACGAATTCCTGTCGCAACTGGATGGCTTCGAAAACGCCAACGATCAGGTATTGATATTGGCGGCAACCAACATGCCGTGGGACGTGGATCCGGCGATGAAGCGTCCGGGCAGATTCGCGCGGCAGGTCTTCGTACCGCCGCCCGACGCGGTTGCTCGCGCGCGGATCATCGAGCTCGCGCTCGAGAGCGTGCCTCATGGCACGGTGGATCCCGCGGCGGTGGCGAAGGTGACCGAGCAGTTTTCCGGCGCCGACGTCGATGCGCTGGTCGAACGCGCCAAGGAATACGTGTTGTCGGAATACGTGGAGACCCGGCACGAGCGCGAGATTTCGCAAGCGGATCTGCTGCGTGCCGCCACGGAGCTCACGCCCACCACGCTGGATTGGCTGCGGACCGCCCGCAACCTGGTCAAGTACGCGGGCGGTGACGATTCGTATCGCGACCTCGAGCGTTATCTCAAGTCAAACAAGCTCCTTTAGGCGTTGTTTGCAATAATGCCGCTCCCGCTAGACCGGAGTCGCGCGATGCAGCTCAAGCCGCTGGCCAATTCATTGACGATGATTTTGACCGCGCTGGCCATCGTGGCGTGCAGCAGGAGCGAGAAGCCGGAAGGCGGGGCGGCGCCCTCGTCGACTCCTGAAGCCGCGCCCGCGCCCGCACCCGCAGCTACACCATCCATAGGAACCGAAACCATGCCCTTGACCAAGACGGACCTCACCCCCGGCAACGGCGCCGAGATCAAATCCGGCCAGGCCGCGCTGGTGCACTACACGGGCTGGCTATTCGACGCGGCCACGCCCGAAAACAAGGGCAAGCAATTCGACAGCTCGGTGGGCGGTGAACCCTTCGAGTTTTCGCTCGGCGCGGGCCACGTCATCTCCGGCTGGGATCAGGGTGTGGTCGGCATGAAAGTCGGCGGAAAGCGTCGACTGGTCATTCCTGCGGACATGGCTTACGGCTCGAAGGGCGCGGGCGGCGGACTCATTCCTCCCGGCGCCACGCTGGTGTTCGACGTCGAACTGGTGGAAATCCGTTGATGAAGGCCGGACGGATGCGTCGCCAGGGCGGTCTCGCGCTGGCGCTGCTGCTCGGTGCTGGCGCCGCTTCCGAAGCCGCCACGCTCATTCACGCCGGCCGTGTCATCGATGGCATCTCCGACACCGTCAGGACTAACCAGACCGTCGTGGTGGACGCGGGCAAGATCGTCGCGATCGAACCCGGGTTTCGTGCGCCCGCAGCGGGTGACCGCGTGGTCGATCTCAAGCAGGGCACCCTGCTGCCCGGTCTCTTCGACTTGCACGTCCACATCACCGGCGAGTACAGCAAGAACTCCGAGATCGACGGCTACAAGAAAAATGAAAGCGATGTCGCCATCGACGGCGTGATGTACGCCGAGCGCACGTTGTTAGCCGGCTTCACCACGGTGCGTGACCTGGGCGACAGCTACCGAGCCTCAATTCCGCTGCGCAATGCCATCAATGCCGGCAAGGTGCCCGGTCCGCGCATCGTCGCGGCCGGCAAAGGTATCGCCAGCACCGGCGGCCACGGTGATCCCACCAACGGCTGGGCGCGCAAGTTTCCGGCCAATCCCGGTCCCGAAGATGGCGTCATCAACAGTGCCGAGGACGCTCGCAAGGCCGTACGCCAGCGCTACAAGGATGGCTCCGACACCATCAAGATCACCGCCACGGGCGGTGTCTTGTCGATCGCCAAGAACGGCTTGAATCCCCAGATGACCGAAGAGGAAATCCGCGCCGTCGTGACGACCGCGCACGATTACGGCTTCAAGGTGGCGGCTCATGCGCACGGCGCCGAAGGCATCAAGCGGGCAATTCGCGGCGGCGTGGACACCATCGAACACGGTACCTTCATGGACGACGAAGGCATGAAGCTCATGAAAGAGCACGGCACGCTTTACGTGCCCACGCTCTCCGCCGGGCGCTGGGTGTTCGACCAGGCACAGGATCCGAACTTCTTCCCCGCCATCGTGCGCCCCAAGGCGTTGCAGGTGGGCCCGCAGATCCAGGGCACGTTCGCCAAGGCCTACAAGTCCGGCGTCAAGATTCTGTTCGGCACCGACACGGGCGTCGGCAAACACGGCGACAACGCGCGCGAGTTCAAGCTCATGGTGGATGGTGGCATGCCGCCGATGGAGGCCATTCGGGTGGCGACCTCGGCACCGGCGAAGTTTCTCGAGCTGGATGACAAGGTAGGCAGCATCACGGTCGGCAAGCTCGGCGAACTCGTGGGTGTGCCGGGCAACCCGCTCGAAGACATCAGTGTCATGGAGCGCGTGGTGTTCGTGATGAAGGACAACACCATCTACAAGGCGCCGTGACCCACGCGGAAGTCCTGAGCATCGCGGGGCCGGTGGGGCCCCTGGAAGCCAAGCTCGAATTCCCCGACAGTCCGGGTCCCGGAGAGGGCGCCGCGCGCGTGTTCGGTGTGGCCTGCCACCCACACCCGTTGTACGGCGGAACCATGGACAACAAGGTCACGCACGTCTTGGCGCGCGCCATGATGGAGTGTGGTGCGCCGACGTTTCGCTTCAACTTCCGCGGCGCCGGTGCGAGCGGCGGATCCTTCGACAACGGCCGCGGAGAAGCGGACGACCTCGTCGCGGTGGTGGCCGAGGGCCGGCGGCGCTTTCCGGACGCCGATCTGTGGTTAGGCGGGTTCTCGTTCGGCGCGTTCGTGGCGCTGCGCGCGGCGCAAGCACTGGGCCCGGCGAAACTCGTCGCGGTTGCGCCGCCCGTGGCGCGCTTCGAGCTCGGCAGCGTTGCGCATCCGGAATGCGACTGGATGCTGGCGCAGGGCGATGCAGACGAAGTCGTGCCGCCCGAGGCCGTGCTGGCGTGGGCTGCGGAGCAGCACCGCAAACCGCGCTTGCACGTGCTCGCCGGCGCGGGCCACTTCTTCCACGGCAAGCTTCACGAGCTCAAACCGCTCGTCATCGCCTTTCTCAAATCATGAAAGGCTGAAGTCTCAAAAGCACAAAAGCCCGAACGCCTTGCGACGTCGGGCTCTTGAAGCTGCGTTCACGCGCTGTGGCGCGCGACGCAAACCGCTTAGTTCACCAGTGCCTTGAGGCTCTTCAGCGGCAGAACGCGGACCTTCTTGGAGGCCGGCTTTGCCTTGAACACCATCTTTTCCTTCGTGAACGGGTTGATGCCTTCGCGCGCCTTCGTGGCGGGCTTCTTCACAACCTTCATCTTGAGAAGGCCGGGGAGCGTGAACAGGCCGGGGCCACGCAGGCTCTTCTTGATGATGCCGTTGAGTGACTCGAACACCGCGGCAACCTGCTTGCGCGACAACTCGCTGTCTTTGCAGATCGTCGCCACGATTTCCGACTTCGTCGGAGCGCCACCTTTCTTTGCCATCTTTTGATTCCTCGTAAGAAAAAATGCAGCGGAAAAAATATTCCGCGGCGAGCTATTCGGCGCGCAACATATCACACGCACTCGCATTCGCAAGCATTTTCGTTGCACATGAATGCGGCAAATGCCTTGTTTTCTAGGCCCGCGCGCACATGCTTCGTGCCGCGCCCAATTGCATTGCAGGAATTTTTTACGCGCGCGCTGTACGAATCTTCGCCATTCACGCGTCGCGACGCGTGTCGATTCGACCTTGAAGGTTGCCGTTAAGTCGTTGTCGCAACGGGGCCGAACGGTAGCTAAAGACGGATTTCCCCGATCAAAATGATCAGTGCCTGAATCCCGATGATGGCCCAGAGGAACGACAGATCCAGGCCGCCTGCGAGCGACGGAATGATTTTGCGGATGCGATTCAGGATCGGATCGCAGACGTAAGCGAGCACTTCGTAAACCGGCGAACTGCCGCCCTGCATGAGAAATCCCGCGATGCCGTAGAAAAAAATCAGGATGAAGTACAGCCACAACACCGCGAGGACGAGGGTGCGCAGCACGATGAGCGCCATCGCGGCCAGCGACAGCAGCCCGCCGCCGAACAGCAGCGCCAGCAACGCGACCTTGAAAATGGCGAACAGCACGATGGCGAGCACCGTGGCCGAATCGGTCTTGCCGACTGGCGGAAGTATGCGCCGCAACGGCATGACCAGCGGATTGGTGAGCCTGAGCACTGCTTCAGCAAACGGATTGCGAAAGTTGGCGCGCACGATCTGCATGATCAGACGCAGGATGAGAATGCCCAGGTACAACGAGGTGAGCGTGTCGACGATGTAATAGAGGGCGTTCATGGTTTCTTCGTATTTCCGAAAGCCTGCGCCATCTCTCGGCTCCGATCGGTAGCGGCCGAGAGTGCGGCGGCGACGATACCACGCAGGTTCGCGGCGTCGAACGACCGTAACGCGGCCTCGGTGGTGCCGCCCTTCGAAGTCACCTCCGCCCGCAGGCGCGAGAGGTCGCCATCGCTGTCTCTCGCCATGCGTCCGGAGCCGAACAGCGTCTGGATGCTGAGCTCCTGGGCGCTGGCGCGATCGAGGCCGAGATTGACCGCCGCATCCGTCATGAGTTCGGCGAGCAGGAAGAAATAGGCAGGCCCGCTGCCCGACAGCGCGGTCACGACGTCGAGCGCATCTTCATCCTGCACCCACACCGTGGTGCCCACCGCGCCCAGCACAGTGGCCGCAAGGCCGCGATGCGCTTCACTGAGCGAGGCGGGCGCATACATCGCCGTTGCGCCGGCGTTGTTCAGCGCTGGACGATTCGGCATTGCGCGCACCACGGCGACACCGGGGCCGCACCAGCTCACGATGTCCGCCACGCGGATCCCTGCGGCTATCGACAACACCAAAGGCGGACGTTGCGCAAAAACGTCGGCAAGAGCCTGCACGGTGCCCGCCATATCCTGAGGCTTCACAGCGAGCACCACGACATCGGCGCCCGCGACGGCTACGCGATTGTCGGCGGTGACGTGCACGCCGAACTCATCGGCGAGCGCGGTTCGCCGCTGCTGGTGTGCCTCTCCTACACTGATTTTCTGTGCGGCCAGGCCGCGCGAGATGAGCCCGCGTATCAGGGCGCCTCCCATGTTGCCGCCGCCGACGAATGCTGCATTGATGTTCATATGCTTCAGATCATAGCGGTGGTGTCGCGCGGGCCGAAGATGGCGGTGCCGATCCTGACCATCGTGGCTCCTTCGGCGATGGCGGATTCGAAGTCGCCGCTGGTGCCCATCGACAGGGTGTCGAGGCACAGGCCTCGCTCATTGAGATAGTCGAAGACCTGCCGGGTTTCGCGAAACCATTGGCGCTGGCGATCCGCATCGGCTTCGGCGGGTGGCATGCACATCAGGCCGCGGAGCCTGATCCCCGGCAACTCGCGTACCGCGGCCGCCAGCGGCACGATGTCGGCCGGCGCCACACCCCCTTTGCTCTGTTCGCCTCCGACGTGCAGCTGCAGGCAGAGGTTGAGCGGTGGCGAGTGATGCGGGCGCTGTGCCGACAGGCGCTCGGCGATTTTCAGACGATCGATGGTGTGCACCCAGGCGAAATTCTCGGCCACGGCGCGAGTCTTGTTAGCCTGGAGACGGCCGATGAAGTGCCAGGTGAGCTCACGGCCGGCGAGCGATTCGATCTTGGGGAGGCTCTCCTGCAGGAAATTCTCGCCGAAATGCTCGACGCCGGCGCGCGCCGCGCAGTCGATTGCTGCGCTGCTCTGGCCCTTCGAAACGGCCAGAAGCGTGACGGAATCGACACTTCGGGAGGCGGCTCGAGCGGCCTCGGCGATACGACTCTGAGCAGTCTGGACGCTGTCAGAGCAATTCTGCGGACGGGATAACATATTGGTCAGTGATACCCGGGTCTATACTCAACGGCGCTTTTCAAGGGACACCGCATGGCCGTCGACGTCGCCCAGCTCCTCGCT
>DASTTJ010000404.1:0-4913 GCA_035760205.1 Steroidobacteraceae bacterium
GTAAGAAAGCGGTCCCTGCACGATGGGCATGGGATAGGCATGGAAGTTGTGAAACTTCACGCGATCGGCCAGATCCACTTCGTGGGTCACCATGGAATCCGATGGTGGCTGCCGGTTCTCGAGCGAATGCAACCCTTCGCTCTTTTGCGGGGAGAAGTACAGGCGCATGGGCACGCCGCCGTGGATCGAGCCGAATGATTGCGCGTGCCGCCAGACATTCGCGCCCATCACCTGGTAGTTGATGGTGTTCTTGAGCAGCGCGGGTTTGGGTTTGCCACGCAACACGTAGTCCATGAACTGAAGTTTCATTTCCTGCGAGTCGATCTGCGCCACCGCGTCTATGGTGTATTCGCGCAGGATTTCCTCTTTCGTGCGGGCATTTGAGCCTGCGTGATCGTACGGGCCGATCAGAAGGTAATGCTCGGGGTTGCGCCCGCGCGCCTGGTGCTGGTGGAAGTATTGCAGCACTGAGATCTGCGCATCGTCGTAGTAGCCGGTGATGTTGAGCACCGGGATGTTGAGGCGAGAGAAATCGCCCTTGTACGGCACCATGGACTGCCAGTACTTGTCGTAGGCCGGATGTGAGAGCCAACGCTGCAACCACGGGTTCGGTGTGCCGTCGACGGCGTCGATCTGGCGATGGGGGCGGCCGCTCTCGAACCACTTGCGCGTCAGGTTTCTCCAGCGCTGGTTGTCGCTGTACAGCGCCTCGTCGAGCAGCTTGTTGTTTGTGACGTAGAACGCCCAAGGGTAGTTAGCGTTCAGGAAGACGTTGTTTTGCATCGGCAGACCCTGGCCGGGAATGGCCGCCGCCGACACCGCGATCCCCTTGAGCGCAGGGTGTTTGCGCTTGGTGGCCGCCCACGCGGTGAAACCCGAATAGCTGCTGCCGACCATGCCCACCCTGCCGTCGCTCCAGGGCTGTTGGACGATCCAGTCGAGGACCGCGTGGGTGTCCTCGGCATCGTATTCGTAGGGCACCGGCGCATCGGGACTCAGTCGCTTGCCGCGCGCGTCGGCCACCACGCCGGCATAACCGCGCGCGGCGAACTCCTCGGCTTGGGTCTTCAAGACTTCCGGGTTGGTGTAGATGTCGAAGACCAGAATGGCCGGGATGCGGCCCTCCGGCCTTAAGTCGGGCAGTGCCAGCGTGGCCGAGAGCGTCACGCCCGCGCGGGTCTTGATGAGCACGTCTTCGGCGTGCGCGCAGGACATAACCACAACCATCAGGGCGGAAAGGCATGAGAGTGAGGTGCGGCGCATGGCCACAAGTGTAAGCTCACCGCCCCATGTCCATCATCGACCGCATTCTCGGCCGCACGCCCACCGAAGGCCCGCAGATCCACGCGCCGGGAAAGGGCGGGCCGGGTAAGCCCGCGCGCATCACCGATCTTCCCGTGGCGCCCGTGTCGGCGGCAACCCCGGCAGCCTTGCCCGCAAGCCCTGCTGCCGGCGACGGCACGATCCGCGTCTATGACCAGTTCGGGCGAGCGGTCACCATCGGGCGCGAGGCCTGGCGTCGGGATGTCCTGCTGCCAAACCTGCAAACCAACCGCAACAATCCCGACGCGCTGTACGAGCTGCTGGTCAGCGCGCTCAACGACGACTTTCCCACGGACGTCCTCGAGTCCGCGCAGCACCTGGCCGAGACGGATCCGCAGCCGCAGCGCGGAGCCATGGTGTTGGGCATCGTGTTACTGCAGCTCAAGGATCACGCGGGCGCCCGCACCGTGCTGGAGCGCGCCATCGCAAAACACGGCGAGAATCCCTATCTATTGGCCAACCTGGCGCGGGCCTTCGCGGCGGCGGGTGACGACGAACGCGCGCAGGCGCTCATCTGGCGCGCGCTCGAGCTCGAGCCCAACGAGGAAACCGCGCTCAATTGGCTGATCGGCATGATCAGTGGCCGTGGGCAGGAGGCAGTCACGGCCGCGTACACGCGCGCCGCGGGTTTACCCGGCAACTGGCGCGCCCTGTTGTGGCTCGCGCGTTATGCGCTGGAACGCGGGGATCTCGCCGAAGCGACACGGCTGTATGAAGACGCCCTGGCGCGTGCCAAGCCATTGCCACCGGACCTGCTCATGCAGATGAGCGGCGATCTCGGCAATCGCGGGCACACGGAATTGCTGGTGAGACTGACGCAGCCGCGCTTCGATCTGCTGGAGCACGGCCTCACCGTGGGCAACAACCTGCTGCGTGCCTACGTCGAGCTCGGCATGTTCGCCGAGGCGCGCAAGCTCCTCGAACAGCTGTATTCGCAGCAGCGCCCGGACTGGCGCGAGCAACTCATCGCCTGGGAACAGAAGCTCGACGACGCGGAAAAGCGTTATGGCGAGGTGACCGCGCCGGTCGAGGTGGTGGTCATGAAGCTCGAGCAGCCGGTGTGGGCGCGTGGCGTCCTCGGGTTCGACGCCGTTCTGCCGGCGAAGACACATGCCGCGCCGCGCGTACATTTCATCTGCGGCAGCGCTGAAGCGAATGAAGACATCGGCGGCAAGGTGGTCTCGCAGCCGACGAACGATCTCGGACGCATCGCCCGATCGCTGCCCATGTTCCTGGCCGAAGAGCTCTATCTACGCACCAACGCGCGCACGGCGTTCCTGCTGCCGTGGATGAAGCAGGGCGGGTTCATCCTGTCGGCCAAACCGTGGACGCGCGCGTTTCTGCCGCCCGATCACGCGCCGCCGGATCTCATCGTCTATCTGCACGTGGATGCGCGGGTGTCGCCGTGGCTGCTCAAGGTCACCATCGAAAACGCGCAGCGCGAGGCCACGCCGGTGGTGTTCGAGCTGGCGTTCACGCTCGAGACCGCGGGCCGCGATGCCCTGACGCTGCTGTATGACCTGATCCCGCGGCTCACCATCCTGCTGGCGCTGCGCCGCGAAGAATCGAATTCGGCGCTGGGCACGCCGCCGCCGGAGTTGCTGCCGGCCTATCTCGCCGCCATCGAGCAGGCGCTGGCCATCGGGCTCGCCGCGCGACAGGCGGGGGGTGAGTCGTTCCTGCACCAGGAGCGCTCGATCTTCGATCACCTGTTCGACGTGGCGTTGCAGGGCGATCAGTTGCTGCGGCCCCGTATGCTGCTGGTCAACGCGCTCGAGAATCAGACACGCCGCCGGCCGGACATCGCGCGCGAGTACCTGGAAAAACTGGCGCTGCTGCAAGCGAGGCATGCGCTGCCCGCGGGCGTTGGCGCGGATCTCGTGGCGAAGGGCGTGGATGCGGTCGGCGAAAAGGCGGGCATCAAGTCGCAGTGAATCGCCTGCACGAAGCGATCCGCCGGCTGCCGTCCGGCGTGGAGTTCCTGGTCGTCGTCACCTGGGCGTTTGGCCTGCCCATATTCGCGTCGATCATGGCCGTCGGTACGCCGGAAGGGAATCGGGCATCGGTCTTCACCAACGCCGAACTATTCGCCGCGATCATTTTCGAGGTGATCCAGCTGGGGTTTCTCGCCTGGTTCCTGCGCATTCGCGGCTGGACGCTTGCGAAGTTCGGCCTGGCATTTTCGTGGAGCGGAACCGTCGCGGGACTGGCGCTGCTCGTGCTGACGTATGGGCTGGTGGCGGGTGTCCAATATCTTGCGCAGGCCGTTTTTCAGTACGACATGCAGGGCGCCATCGCGCGGGCGCCGAGGTTCGACGAGGAACTGAGCATGCAGCTCGTGTTCCTGGTCTCGGTGGTTCATGGCATTGCCGAAGAGCTGTTCGTGGCCGGGTACATCATCACCGCGATTGCGCCGCGCCGGGGCATGTGGGTGGCGATCAATGTCAGCGTGGTAGTCCGGCTGCTGTATCACCTGTATCAGGGGCCGATCGGCGTGCTGACCGTGGTGCCCATGGGATTGCTGTACGGCTATCTCTATTCGCGCACGCGCCAGTTATGGCCGCTGATCGTGGCGCACGTGCTGCTGGACCTGATCGTCCTCGCCATGAGAATGGGGACACTCCCCAATTCCTAGCAAATGGGGACGGACCTCACGCCGCTGGGATTTTCACCTAGGATTACGCAATGAATGAACCGACGCGCCAGGAAGTCGACACTTATCCCGGAGCCACCGTGCTGGAGTTCGGTGCCAGCTGGTGCGGCTACTGCCAGGCGGCGCAGGTCGATATCACCGCGACGATGAAGCGGCGTTCCGCAGTGCGACACATCAAGGTGGAAGACGGCAAGGGCAAGCCGCTGGGCCGCTCCTTCGGCGTGAAGCTGTGGCCCACGCTCATCTATCTCGAAGACGGTGTGGAAAAGGGCCGCGTGGTACGACCGGGTACCGCGGATGAAATCGAAGCGATCTTCGCTGGTGGGCCGACTTGAGCGGCTGCGGTTTCCGCCACGGCCTGGCCGCGGCGCTGCTGATTTCGGGGTTCTGGTCGCTGGCCGCCACAGCGCAGTCCGGCGCCAGCGATACCGATGAATCGGCATACACACCGTCCACGCTGGCAAAGATCATGGGTGGCGCGCCGCGTTCGCAGAACGATGAGGCCGAACTCGCGCCGCCATGGCAGTGGTACACCACCACCGCCACATTTACCGGTCAGAAGCGGCCGCCGTCGAGCCGGTTCCGGCCGCTGATCAGTTCGTGGGTGGGCAGCCGAGGTCTGCAGAGCGATCTCGTGGAGATGTTCTTCAGCGGCGATCTGCCGGAGCTGCAGTTCGAGCAGGCCGGCAAGAAGTACTGGGTCATGGCGGGGTTGCCCGGGGGCCTCGGGTTCGAGGTGTATCCCCCGGGCCAGAAGCTGGCTATCTACCTGCAGCGCGTGGGATTCGCATCCGGCACACCCGTGGCCGTGCTCACGCTCGCGAAGCTGCCATCCGGGGTCACCTCGACCACTGTGCCGGCCGCGGGGCGTCGGATGCACAACACGCGCGTGGGTGAAGGTGCGCGCCGCCAGGAGGCGACGTTCAAGAGCGGGTCC
>DASTTJ010000405.1:0-26138 GCA_035760205.1 Steroidobacteraceae bacterium
GCGGTTGCCGCGGAAACCTCAGGCGTCGGCAAGCTGACCGACACCGACACATCATCAAAGGATTGCAATCCGAAAACCACGATGAGCACCGCGGCGATCGCAACACCAATGACGTTGATGGCGAGCATCCAGCGCGCCGACGAGGGCTGCCTGGTGCGCACCAGTGCCGGAGGGGTCGCGCGCTGCTCCGCGGCTTCGATGCGTGCCCAGACTGCGGCGTCGAACCGGCCATCCAACCGCGGCGCCTTTACCTGGTTGGCAAGTGACCGATCGAGGTTGGTCTCAATGTCGAGTTTGGTTTTCATGACTCGTTCTCCGGCTCGCCCGCCAGTGCGGCGAGTTTCTTGCGCCCCCGGTGCAGCAGCGCCTTGACTGTACCCGTGGGCATCGACAGAAGCTCGCCGACCTCTTCACAACTGCGATCTTCCAGATAAAAGAGGACTACCACCCGCCGATAGGGTTCCGGCAACTGCTCGAGAAGCCTGGCCACGTCATATTCAGCGGCCGCCTGCCCGGCTGTCTCCGAACCGGCCTCGCCGCGGCCGAATACCATTGGATCGCCGTCGTCATCGGCCACTTCCGCGAAATCCTCGAGCGGCACGAGCCGGCGCTCGCGCTCGATGGCCGTGAGGCAGGTGTTGCGGGCGATGGTGTACAGCCAGGTCGACAACGCTGCACGGCCGTCGAACTTCGGCAGGGCCTGCCAGGCCTTTACAAAGATGGTCTGGGACATGTCTTCCGCCATCGCCTCGCTGCGAACGATCGACAGGGCCAAATGCATGACCTTCTGCCGGTAACGGTCCATGAGCCCTTCGAGCACGGCATGGCGGTCGCCACGACGCAGCGCCGCGAGAAGGTCCGCGTCGCGCTCCATGGCCGCCGACATCACCGGGCGGGGTGTCCGGGCGCCCGAATTCATGTTTACCGCTGCCTGCACGCCCTTGATACTGACGAGCGGTATAGCGGGTTGCAGACAATCCCTGCAACCGGATTCCGGCCTGGCCGGTATCAAGGGCGTACACATCGCTCAACCGGAGTAATCGATCATGGATCCTGGAGTTATCGGCGTATTCATCCCCATCGTGGCCATCGTCATGGGCATCGGCATCGGCATGTTGTCCATCTGGTCCGAGCACAAGCGCAAGGCGCAACTGCTGGAACAGAATCACCGCGAACGCATGCACGCCATTGAAAAAGGCATTGAACTGCCGCCGCTGCCGCCGAACCTGGTGGGCATGAGCAGTGGCCCTTCGACCGAGTCGGCCGCCAAGTCACTGCGCAGCGGCATCATGCTGGTGCTCATCGGTGTGGTGCTGTTCTTCGCCATCGGGATTGCGGGCGGGCGCGAAGGCGCGCTGTTCGGGCTGATCCCGGCCGCGGTCGGCGTCGCGAACCTGGTTTATGCCGCGATCCAGTGGAACAAGGAAAAGGCCGGCACTTCGCTGACCGGGCGCCAGTAGCAGCTCAGCCCAGGTCGGCGGCCAACGAGGCCCGGATGTTCTCCGGTGTGGGCGAGACCTGGTGCTGATAGTTAGGGTGGTCGATGCCGACGGAAAGTGCGGCGCCACCCTTGAGGCCCGCGGCCATCGCGCGGCTGAGCTCGAATCGCAGGAAATGCACTGCCGAGGTCTTCACCTCGTTTTCGCGCTCCATGTCTTCATCGGCAATCGCGAACACGCGTTCGAACCCAGCGACCTGCACCCAGCAGCGGTCTTCGACGCCTTTCAGTTTTTCGAGCTGCACGCGCCGCACGTCCGGGTCCGTGTATTCGATGAGGAACGTGACTTTCCAGTTGCTGCCGTCAGGAATCAGCGGGTTGTAGGCGGCAAGTTCTTCGGCAATGCCTTCGACTTCGAAAATGCGTTCGGTGCGAAGCATCTCCTGCACCTGGTATTGAACGGTGAGGCGGTCCTCGAACAGCCACATGGTGTTAGGCCCCACGTTAACCTGGCGATTTTTCTTGTGCGCCATCACGCGTGCACGAAAGTCCGGCCGTTCGCGTGAATAACGCTCGAGCGACAGAAGATCCGTGTGGGCCAGTTTCTCCATAGCCTGCATCATAGTCCGTATGCCTTGCGCACCAGCGTCATGGGATGTTCGGGCTCGCGCGGCCCTGCGCCCGAGGCATCGGACGACAGGCCGCTCTCGATCTGGTGTCCGGCCATCGGGCAGTCGCTGGAATAATGATCGGCCTTCGCCTGTTCCACTTTCGAGACCACCGGCTTGCCGATTTTCACGGAAGCGGCGCGGAATTCTTTCTTCACTGCGTAGGTACCGTTGTGCCCTGAGCAGCGCTCGATCACATCGACCGTGGTCTCGGGCACGAGCCTGAGCACATCGCGCGTCTTGAGGCCGATGTTCTGCACGCGCAGGTGACAGGGGACGTGATAACTCACCTTGCCTAGTCTTGCGCTGAAATCCGTGCGCAGAAGTCCGGCCTTGTGGCGCAGCATCAGGTATTCGAACGGGTCAAAGATGTGTTCCTTGACCGACTGCACGTCGGCGTCATCCGGAAACATCAACGGCAACTCCTGCTTGAACATGAGGACGCAGGACGGAATGGGCGCGACGATGTCGTAACCTTCGTCGATGAGCTGCTTCAACTGCGGGACGTTGAAGTTCTTGTACTTCTCGACCGTCTCGAGGTCGCCCAGCTCCAGCTTGGGCATGCCACAGCATTTTTCCTTGCCCACGACCTTGACCGGAATGCCGTTGTGCTCGAACACCACTGTCAGGTCCTCGGGCAGGTGCGGCTCGTTGCGGTGGCCGTAGCAGGTGACGAACAGCGCCACCTTGCCGCGAGTCTCGGGCGACGTGGTGACCTGCGTCGCCTTGCCCGCCTCGCGCCGCGCCCGCTTCGTTCCGGTGGTCGAATGGAACTTCGGGATCGGCGCCGTGGCGTCCACGCCAAGCGTGGCCTCCAGCAGTTTGCGGCCGGCCGTCGTGCCGTTGACCGCGTTGACGATCTCCGCCACGACCGGAATGCCGGCAATGCTGCCGAGTCCGCGCGTGTTCGACAGCAGCTTGTCGCGGAAGGAGTGCTCGCCCTTGCGGTGCTGAACGTGTTTGGCCCGCAGCATGAGGTGCGGGAAATCGATGTTCCAGGGATGTGGCGGAACGTACGGACACTTTGTCATGAAGCACATGTCACACAGGTAACAGTGATCGACGACCTCCCAGTAAACCTTCTTATCGACGCCATCGAGTTCGAGCGTGGGACTCGCGTCGATTGCGTCGAAGAGTGTGGGAAATGAATTGCACAGGCTGAAACAGCGGCGACAGCCATGGCAGATGTCGAAGACACGCTCGAGTTCTTTCTCGAGCGCGGCCTCGTCGGCGAAATCAGCGCTCCGCCAGTCGAGCGGATGTCGCGAGGGAGCCTGCAAGCTGCCCTCGCGTATTCCGGATTCTCCCGCGCCCACGAAGCGTGGCCGTCAGATTGTGTCGAGGGCTTTCTGGAAGCGGTTCGCGTGCGACCGTTCTGCCTTCGCGAGTGTCTCGAACCAGTCGGCGATCTCGGAGAACCCTTCTTCGCGCGCCTGCTTCGCCATGCCCGGGTACATGTCGCTGTACTCATGCGTTTCGCCGGCAATGGCGGCCTTCAGATTCATCTTGGTCTCGCCGATCGGCAGACCGGTGGCCGGATCGCCCACGGATTCGAGGTATTCGAGGTGGCCATGGGCGTGACCCGTCTCACCTTCAGCGGTGGAACGGAACACGGTCGATACGTCGTTGTATCCCTCGACGTCGGCCTTGGCTGCGAAATACAAGTAACGACGATTCGCCTGCGATTCGCCTGCGAATGCGTCCTTCAGATTCTTCTCAGTTTTGCTGCCTTTGAGGTTCACGGCTCTCTCCTTCAGTTGTTCAGTCGAGAATTACTCTCATTTAGACTTGTTCTAAGAGTGGCCGCACTCTACGGCGACGTGCGAGCACGCGTCAATCGGGGCGGTCATTCGTATCCATGGTTTGTATCGAAGACACCTAACGTTTAACGTCGCGCGCGTGAAAGCAAAACCAAAACTTCCGGACTTCGAACAATCGCTGACCGAACTCGAAGCGCTCGTGGCCAAGCTCGAACAGGGCGACGTGCCACTCGAAGACGCGCTGAAGACTTTTGAACGCGGCGTCGCGCTCACACGGCAGTGCCAGACAGCGTTGCGCACCGCGCAGCAAAAGGTGGAAGTGCTGCTGGCGCGCAACGGCGAAGAATCGGTCGAACCGTTCGACGACGGTGAGGATGACGCTGATGACACCACCGGGCGCTGAGTCCGCGCAGCCGGTGTCGCAAGGTTTTCTGACGGGCCGCGTCCCGCTCTACCAGCAGCGCATCGAGACCGCCCTCGCGCGCGCTCTGGAAATCGACGGCGCCGCAACTCCCCGACTGCTCGAAGCGATGCGTTACAGCACGCTCGCGGGCGGCAAACGAGTAAGGCCGGTACTGGTGTACGCCACCGGTGAAGCGCTCGGCGCGCCGCTGGAACTGCTCGATGCCGCCGCTGCCGCGGTCGAGCTCATTCACGTGTACAGCCTCGTGCACGACGACCTTCCGGCGATGGACAACGACGATCTTCGTCGCGGCCGTCCCACCTGTCATCGCGCCTTCGACGAATCCACGGCAATCCTTGTCGGCGACGCGCTGCAGGCGCGCGCGTTCGAAGTGCTGGCGCATGCGCCGGCTGCAATCGGCGCCAATTCACGGCTCGAAATGCTGCGCATCCTCGCTGACGCCATCGGCACCCGCGGCATGGCCGGCGGTCAGGCGATCGATCTCGAATCCGTGAAGCAAACCCTGAGCGAGGCAGCGCTCGAACGCATGCATCGCCAGAAAACCGGCGCGCTGATCCAGGCGAGCGTGCTGCTCGGCGCCGTTTCTGCCGGGGGGCTGGATGTATCGCTTCGCACGGCACTCGCGGAGTTCGGCGCGGAGATCGGACTCGCGTTTCAGATCCAGGACGACATTCTCGATGTGGAAGGAACCACGAGCACGCTCGGCAAGCGGGCGGGCGCCGACGCCGATCGCGTCAAGCCGACCTACCCTTCGGTCATGGGCCTGGAAAGATCGCGCGAGCAGGCTTTCGAGCGCCGCGATCGCGCCATTGCTGCGCTTACGCCGTGGGGCGCGCGTTTCGACTCTTTGGTCGAATTCGCGAATTTTCTGGTGGCGCGCGCCAGCTGAGCGTTTTGCCCTGCTTGTCCCGCCGGACAGGCGTGTAAACTTCGCGCGAATATGCCCAACGCCCCGGACTCATTCGCGCTCCTGCGCTCGCTCAATTCACCCGCGGATCTTCGCGCTCATCCCGAAAACCGGCTCGGCGAAATCTGCGATGAGCTGCGCAACTACCTGATCAAGACCGTCGCGACTCGCGGCGGACATTTCGCCGCGGGACTCGGCACCGTCGAACTCACCGTCGCCCTGCACTTCGTTTTCGAAACGCCGCGTGACCGGCTCGTATGGGATGTGGGCCACCAGGCTTATCCGCACAAGGTGCTGACCGGCCGGCGCGACCGCCTCGATACCATCAAGCAAAAGGGCGGCCTTGCGCCATTTCCGTCTCGCGCCGAGAGCGAGTACGACACCTTCGGGGTCGGGCACTCGAGCACGTCGATCAGCGCCGCGCTCGGCATGGCGGTGGCGGCGGAGCTCGCCAAAGAAGACCGCAAGGTGGTCGCGATCATCGGCGACGGCGCCATGACCGCCGGCATGGCCTGGGAAGCGCTGTTCAACGCCGGCGCGCGCAAGACCAATCTCCTGGTCGTGCTCAACGACAACGACATGTCGATTTCCGAGAACGTCGGCGCGCTGTCTAACTATTTCGCCAAGGTGCTGTCCGGCCGCATGTACTCCACGCTGCGTTCGGGCGGCAAGAAGATCCTCCGGCAGATGCCCACCATGTGGGAGCTGGCGCGCCGCTCCGAAGAAATGATGAAGGGCATGGTGCTGCCCGGCACGTTGTTCGAAGAGTTCGGTTTCAATTTCATCGGGCCCATCGATGGCCACGACATCAAGGCGCTGGTCACGAATCTGCGCAACATGCGCCATCTCGACGGCCCACAGCTGCTGCATGTGGTCACCAGGAAGGGCAAGGGGTATGACCCGGCCGAAAAGGATCCGATCAAGTGGCACGGCCCGGGCCCGTTCGATCCGGTCAGCGGCACCATCTTCAAGGAAAAGGCCACCGGACCCACCTACTCGCAGGTGTTCGGGCAGTGGCTGTGCGACATGGCGGCGCTCGATCCGCGCATCGTCGGCATCACACCCGCCATGCGCGAAGGTTCAGGTCTGGTCGAATTCTCCAAGAAGTTTCCGCAACGGTACTTCGACGTCGCCATTGCCGAACAACATGCCGTGACATTCGCGGCGGGGCTCGCCTGCGAGGGCTGGAAACCGGTCGTCGCGATCTACTCCACGTTCCTGCAACGCGCCTACGACCAGCTGATCCATGACGTGGCGCTGCAGAATCTGCCGGTGGTGTTCGCGCTGGATCGCGCCGGTCTCGTGGGGAGCGACGGAGCCACACACCAGGGCTCCTACGACTATTCATTCCTGCGCTGCATTCCGAATCTCGTCGTCATGGCGCCCGCCGATGAGAACGAATGCCGGCAGATGCTGTACACCGCGACCACCATCGCCGGTCCCGTGGCCGTGCGGTATCCACGCGGGCAAGGTCCGGGGGTCGCACCCATCGCGGAGATGACGGCCTTGGCGCTCGGCCGCGCGGAAATACGCCGCGAAGGCGCGAGCGGCCTCCTGATCCTCGCCTTCGGCGCGTTGCTGCGGTCGGCCGAGCTCATCGGTGAGCGCCTCGACGCCACGGTGGTGAACATGCGGTTCGTCAAACCACTCGACGAAGAGCTGGTGCTGCGGCTGGCGGCCAAACATAACGCGCTCGTGACCATCGAAGAGAACGCGGTCGCCGGCGGCGCGGGTTCTGCGGTCATCGAACTGCTGGCCAGTTGCGCAGGGGTACTGCCCACGCTCACGCTCGGCATTCCCGATCAGTTCATCGAACACGGCACGCGCGAGGACTGCCTTGCCGAGGCGGAACTCGATTACGCCAGCCTCTCTGCCGCCGTGGAGCGCTGGTGGAGCCCGCTCGCGGGCAAACAGGCGCGCTCGGGCACCTGAAACAGGCCGCCGAAGGCGCAATTGCCGTTTATTACCCCTATTGAGGGGTTGATCCAAAGCCGAAAGCCCGCAAACTGTGCGGGCTTTTCTTTCTTCAGGTCCTTACATGAACCCTGCTGCCTCTCCCCAGGCCCGTGTCGTGTCCGTCGAAGACGTGCAGAGCCGCGCCGATACTCGTCAGATCCCGATCAACCAGGTCGGCATCAAAGACATCAATCATCCCGTGAAGGTGAAAGATCGTTCGTCCGGTGAGCAGCACACCGTGGCGAACTTCAACATGTACGTGAACCTGCCGCACAACTTCAAAGGCACGCACATGTCGCGCTTCGTGGAAATCCTCCATCGCGAGCGCGAGATTTCCGTGGAGTCCTTTGCCAGCCTGCTGGCGGAAATGACCGAGCGCCTCGAGGCGGACTCCGGCCACATCGAAATGTCGTTCCCGTATTTCGTGATGAAGAAGGCCCCCGTGTCCGGCGTCGAGAGTTACATGGACTATCGCGCCACTCTCACCGGCAAACGCGTCAAGGGCGAGACCCAGATGTGGGTGAAGGTGATCGTGCCGGTCACCAGCCTGTGCCCCTGCTCGAAGAAAATTTCCGAACGCGGCGCGCACAACCAGCGCTCGCACGTCACCATCGCCGCCCGCCTGCGCGAGCACATGTGGATCGAAGAGCTCATCGAGATCGCCGAAAGCGAGGCGTCCTGCGAGCTGTACGGAATCCTCAAGCGGCCCGACGAGAAATACGTGACCGAGCGCGCGTACGACAACCCGAAATTCGTGGAAGACATGGTTCGCGACGTCGCGGTCCGGCTGAACGACGAGCCTCGCGTCGGCGCCTACGTGGTCGAGTCGGAGAACTTCGAATCCATCCACAATCACTCCGCGTACGCGCAGATCGAGCGTGACAAGGACGCCGATCCTGTCTAGCTAATTCGGCCCTTCGCGGGCAGGCTATGGAGTGAAATGTCGCTTCCTCCGAAAGCCTCCGTGTTGTTGGCGCTTCTGATGTGCTCAGGGCTCGCGCACGCTGGCCCGCTCACGCTGACAGCCTTGCGCCACGACGGCACACCACTGGCCGGCGCGGTCGTCACTGTCGAAGCAGAATCACCGGTGCTGCCGCCCGCTCCACCTGTGCAGGCGACGATCGACCAGGTGGATCTCGCCTTCGTCCCGGATGTACTGGTGATACCGGTGCAGTCCTCGGTGCAGTTCCCCCACAGCGACGTCGTCAGCCACCAGGTCTATTCGTTCTCGAGCGCACGACAATTCCAGCTGCCGCTGTACCGCGGCAAGCCCTATCCACCCGTGGTGTTCGACCAGTCTGGCGTGGTCACGCTCGGCTGCAACATCCACGACAAGATGCTGGCGTACATCGTCGTCACGGACGCGTCCTTCTTCGGCCGCACGGATGCGCGGGGCGCGTGGGCGGCGGCGAATCTTCCTGCGGGCCGGTACCGGCTGCGGCTCTGGCATCCGTTGCTCAATGAACCGCGGGATGTCGAACGCCTCATCGACGCCGGCATCGAACCCGGCGCAGTCGAGATACGCCTCACCCATGACCTGCGCCCCGCCCCACTGACTGGACGTCCTCATTCATGGGACTACTGATCAACGCGGCATGGCTGTGCGCAGCCCTGGCGGCGGCGCTGCGCGTCGAAACCGAAGGCGGCTGGACCGCCATCCTGCAGGCACTCGACGGTTCGACTTACATCGCGCCACGCGTCGTGTGGCTCGACTGGCGGTTTGCTTCGCAGTCCGCCCTGCTGGCGAAGCGGACCGCCGCGCACATGGTTGCGGTGCGTTACGACGACTTCGACGGGCAATTCCGCGACAACCCCACCGCCTCCGGCAGCGAAGAGGGCAACGCGTGGGCGGTTGCCTACTCGTTCGATCGCGGCAAGCAGTGGCGCTTCGCGCTCGAATGGCTGCGTGTCGAAAGCTACGTGCGGGCACGCGTGGAAGCGCCCGGCGATTCCGCATTCGCCTCTGAAACCAGGCTGGAATTCTCCGCGCGTTATCTACTCCGCGGGTCTTTCTAGCACCACCGTCACCCTGAAACACGTGTTCAGCATGAAATCTCCTGGACGACTGTTGACCCTGCTTCTGGCATCGCTCGTCCCTCTGGCACTCATCGGCGCCGCGCGGGCCGAGGAACCGAAGAAAGCCGAACTGCTGGTCTTTGCCGCCGCGTCACTCGCCGATGTTCTGAACGCACTGTCGCCTGGTTGGGAGGCCACTTCGGGAATTCCTGTTAGGCTTTCGGTCGCCGGAAGTTCGGTACTGGCGCGGCAAATCGAGGCGGGCAGCAATGTCGAAATCTTCATCTCGGCCGATGAGGAGTGGATGAATTATTTACAGGCGCGCGGCCAGCTCGCGAATGCCACACGCAGAAACCTCGCCGGAAACCGTCTGGTCCTGATCGCCCCCGCTGACAGCAAGGTGGATCTCAACATCCGCTTGGGGTTTGGGCTCGCGGCCGCGCTCGGAAACGGGCGGCTGTCCGTCGCCGACCCGGACACTGTGCCGGCCGGCCGTTATGCGCGCGCCGCACTCACCTCTCTCGGTGTCTGGAATACCGTCGCCGATCGACTGGCGAGGGCCGATAACGTGCGCGGCGCACTGCAGTTCGTGGCGCGAGGAGAGACGCCGCTCGGCATCGTGTACTCGACCGATGCGGCGATCGATCCGCGCGTGCGCGTCGTGGACGTCTTTCCCGCGGACACACACTCGCCGATTCGCTACCCCGCCGCGGCGGTCAAGGGTTCTGGCGCAGCTGCGGCTCAATATCTCGATTATCTCGGCAGCCCCGCGGCGATCGAAACCTGGAAGAAGTTTGGATTTCTTGAGATCTCTCGATGAACTTGCCCGCTGCCCTGCGCGCCGCCCTGCTCGCGGTCATTTCGCTGGTTGCCGTACCGGCCCTCGCCGACAGCGCTGCGCTGACCGCGCAAGTGGATGCGCTGCGCACCGCAGCCGTCCCGCCATTACATCGGCTGACGGGAAGTCCTCGTTCGCCGTTCGCGCCAATGTGCAGCTCGATGGGGCAATGTACAGCGAAGACAAGGAAGGTCCGCTCGCCACGGACTATCGCCGCGGATCGGTGGGCGCCGCCGCGAATCGCGAGAACAACGCCGCGCGCGATTTCAGCGACGGTTTCTACTTTCGGCGTGCGCGATTCGGTGTCGAGGGCACCTTCGCCCGCGACTTCAATTATCGACTCCTGCTCGAGCTCGGCGGCTCCGGAACGGAAGGACCCACCCGCATCAATGATGCGTGGGTCGGCTACACGGGTTTTGCACCCTTCACGTTCCTGCTCGGCGCGTTTTCACCCTCGGCCAACATGGACGACGGCACCACGCCGGAAGACCTCCCATTTCTCGAGCGAGCCAGCGCTTCGGAATTGTCGCGCTCGTTAGGCGGCGCGGACGGACGTATTGGCCTGGCCTGAAGGCAAACGGCAAGCGCTGGATGAGCGCCTTCACGCTGACGTCGCGGACGGTGAGCGACGCCGAAGTTTTCGATGGGCAGTTTGCCGCGGTCGGGCGAGCCGGCGGCCTGCTCGCCACCGGCAGCGACTACAACTTGCATCTGGGAGCTTCCGGCACCTACGTGTTCTCGCCACCGGACCTGGGTGGTTTGACGACCCCGCGCCGGGCCGTCCGCTTTCGCGACCGCCCCGAGGTTCGCTCGGACAGCGTTCGTTTGATCGATACGGGGGCCATGGATGCCGAACATGCGAGCTCATTGGGCATGGAGTTCGGCGCCAACTGGAAGAACTTCTATCTCCAGGGCGAACACTTCTGGTTCGACGTCGAGCGCCGCGAGGGAAGTACGCTGCCCGACCCCGACTTCAACGGTTATTACGTGCAGGTCAGCTGGGTGGTGACGGGCGAGAACCGACGCTACAACGCGGTCACCGGGTCGTTCCAGAACCCGCGTCCGAAATCTCCGTTCGTGCGCGGCGAAGGTTTTGGCGCACTGGAACTTGCGGCGCGCTACAGCCGCATGAACCTCAACTATCAGGAAGGCCCGGCCGGCACGGCTGCGAGCAACGACAGCGTGCGCGGCGGCGACCAGAACATCCTGACAGTCGGGGTCAACTGGTTCATGAATCCGAACGTGAAGATGATGCTGGATTACATGATGATCGACATGGATCGCCTGAATCCCGCCGGACCAGGCAATAGCGCACCTTTCGGAGCGTCACCCGCCACGCCGCCGATCGGCGTCCAGATTGGCCAGGATCTCGACGTCATCGCGTTGAGAACGCAGTACAGTTTCTAGGCGTTCCGCCGCAACGGAAAACGTAAACTGCCAGGCGAGAAGCGCGTTACTCGAGGGGTTGGTCGTTGCCTTGCAGTCGACCGATCAACGCGCGCAGAAATACGCGGTTGAAGCGTAGCTGGCAAGCCGCGGAGACTTGCTCGAGCAGCGTGGAGCTGACGCGCAGCACGGAGACCGTGGTCTCCGCCTTGATCGTCGCGGTGCGTCGCGCGCCGCGCACATAACTCGTCTCGCCGAAGCAGTCGCCGCTGTCGATCGAGCCCAGCGTCTTGCCATGACGTTCCACGAGGCACTTGCCGTTGACGAGGATGTAGAAGCGGTCGTCCATCTCGCCTTCCTTCACGATCTCCTCGCCCGCGGGGTAGTCGGTCATGCTGCTGGCGCGCAACACTTCCCAGATTTCAGCGTGCGAGAACTCGTGGAAGAAGCGCAGGCGGCGCAGCACGTCGAACTGCTCCTGGTGGTCGATGCGCGCGTTCTGCTCGCGCAGGCGCTGGTGCACGCGCGTGAGCTCGGCGGCGAAATCGGCACCGGACTTCTGGCGCTTGTCCGGGGTCTTGAGCATTGCCTGTGCGACGATTCCCTCGAGCTCCTCGGGCACGTCCTTGCGCTGGGTGTGGATCGGCGGTGGCGTGGCGTAAACGATCTGGTGCAACAGCTTCACCAGGTTGCCGGCGCGGAACGGCCGGATACCCGTGAGCAGCTCGTACATCACCGCGCCCAATGAATACAGGTCTGAATGGTGGGTGAGCTCGAGGCTCTGCACCTGCTCGGGCGACATGTATGAAGGACTGCCGGCGATGCCTTCGATGCGCGAGATTTCCGAATCCGCCACCAGCGCGATCCCGAAGTCGATGATGCGCACGTCCGAATCCTGCGTGAGCATGATGTTCGACGGCTTGATGTCGCGGTGGATCACCCCGCGCGTATGCGCGTAGTGCAGCGCCTTGGCGCACTTGAACATGATCTCGACGACATCGTCGATGCGCAGCAGGTTGTCCGGCCGGCAGTAGGCAGAGAGCGTGCGCGCTCCATGTACATGCTCGGTGACGATGTAACAGCGGCCGTTTTCCTCCCCCGCATCGTAGATCGGGAGGATATGCGGATGCTGCAACATGCCGACCATGTGCGCTTCGGACAGGAACATCTTGCGGGCGATCTTGGCGCGCTCGTCGCTCGGATCCTGGTCCTGGTTGTAGACCTTGATCGCGACGTCACGACCGTAGTACGAGTCGTGCGATAGATAGACGGTACCGGTGGAACCCCGGCCAACTTCATTGATGATTACATATTTTCCGATGCGATCCGGAACGCGGTTTTCCAGGATCTTTGCCGCCTGAGCATCGGGGCCGGTCTTTGTTGCTTGAAGCGACATTTTTGGCGAAGTAACCAACGCTTGGGGTTTGGGCCTCCCCAAACCTAAGCTGTCCCATATAAAGGTGACCGGCAGAATAAGGCCACGGGGTCGCATCGGATGTGACCGGGGTCCCGGATCACCGGTGGCGCCACTTCGCTTCAGCGCGCGAAATGATCGAAACCGGCCCCCGAGAACTGCATCACACCACCGCGTGCGAATACTCTGACGCCATTGCCGGCCACGAGGCTGCCGATTCTGGCCACCGGTCCCAGACCTCGCGCGACGGCATTCGTCATTGCGCCCAATCTCGCAAGTGGGACAGTGAACAGCAATTCGTAATCATCACCACCGGTGAGGGCGTATTCGCGGGCCAACTCGCGCCCCACGGCCGCCAACAGCGCCTCAGACACCGGCAGCGCGGCGGCATCGACCTCCGCGCCACAACCGCTTGCGGCGCAGAGCTTCTCCAGGTCTCCGCCGAGCCCGTCAGAGACGTCGATACAGGCGCTAGCTAGTCCCCGCAGCGCAACACCGATGTCGCAGCGCGGCGTGGGGAACAGAAACCGATCGCGCAGGATCTGTGCGGACAGCGGATCGGTCACGTGCAGGCGGCTTTGTTCGAGCGCCAGACCCGCTGCCGCGTCGCCGGGCGATCCGCTGACGAATATGGCGTCACCCGACTGTCCACCCTTGCGTTCGAGCGCGACGCCGATGGGCACGATGCCGATCAGCGTGACCGTGATGGCAAGTGGCCCGCGCGTGGTGTCACCACCCACCAGGGCGACGCCATGCTTGCGGCAAAGATCGCCAGACGCCCGCGAGAATTGCGCGAGCCAGGCTTCATCGGAACTGGGCATCGTGAGCGCGAGCAGCGCCCATGCCGGTTCGGCGCCCATGGCGGCGAGATCCGACAGATTGACCGCAAAGGCGCGATGCCCGATGGACGCCGCAGGGGAATTCGCCGGGAAGTGCACGCCTTCGACCAGCGTGTCGGTGACCGCCACCAGCTCGCGCGAGGCGGGCGGCATGAGCACCGCTCCGTCATCGCCGACACCGATGCGCACATCGGCGCGCACCGCGCCCAGTTTCGCGAAATATTTGCCGATGAGCTCGAATTCAGATTGGGCCATGGCGCCCCGAGATTCGTGACTGATTAGTGCTCGAGAGGCCGAAGCTCGCGGGCCGCCGCGTCGAGCACCGCGTTGACGAATTTGTGGCTGTCGGTGGCGCCGAAACGCTTGGCGAGGCCGACGGCTTCGTTGATGACCACACGATACGGCACGTCGGGCGCCGAGCGCAGCTCGTGTGCACCCACCCACAACACGGCGCGCTCCACTGGATCGAGCTCGGTGGGCTTGCGATCCATCCAGCCCGCCAGCGCCGCGTCGAGAGCCTCGCTGCCGCCGCACACGTCGGTGACCAGCTGGTTGAAATAACCGCGGTCGGCCTTGCGCATGTCTTCGTCGGACGCGAACTCGTTGAGTACGTCCTGCCACGGCGCCGAGTTGAGCTGCCAGCGATACAGCGCCTGCATGGCGAGCTTGCGCGCCACCGCGCGGCGGGCCGAAGCCGGGTTGATGCCAATTCCGCGCGACATTCAGCGTTTCCTCGCGCGCGGCTTCTGGCGCGGCGTTCGGGCGACACGGGGCGGTGGCGCGAGCAGCTGGATCATCTCGAGCGCAGCTTCCATCGATTCCCGTCCCTTGTTCATCCGATGGGTGTCCGCACGCTCTTCGGCCTGCGCGAGAGTCTCCGTGGTGAGCACGCCGAAGATCACCGGGACGCCGGTAGCAAGGCCAGCGTCCATGAGTCCGCGCGCGCACTGGCTGGCCACGAAGTCGAAATGCGGCGTATCGCCGCGGATCACGCAGCCGAGCGCGACGACGGCATCCACGGCGCCACTCGCGGCGAACATTTTGGCGGCCAGCGGCAGTTCGAAGGCGCCGGGAACGCGCTCGACCAGCAGCCGCGCCGGATCACCGCCATGCGCGCGCCAGGCCTGGGTGGCGCCGTCGATCAACTGATTCACCAGCGCCGCGTTGAAACGCGCTGCGATGATCACGACGCGCCGATGGCTGGCGTCGAATGTCAGGGATATGGTCTGGGAGCCAGTCATGGGCGCGGGAGTATATAGGTCGGCATCAGTCCGCGACGTAGCCTGTGATCTCCAGCCCGAAAGCCGAGATGCCCTGCAACTGCTTGGGCGTCGAGAGCACCTGCATGCGTGTAATCCCGAGATCCTTGAGGATTTGCGCGCCAATGCCGTAGGTGCGCAGCACCTGCGGCGCGGCGTGGGCCGGCGCGGGATGCCCCGCACGCTGCCCCAGCGCGCTTACCGCATCGGCAAGTTCGCGTGGCGTGCTGTGATCGCGTAACACGATGACGACCCCCGTACCCACCTCGGCGATGCGCTGCATAGCATCGCGCAACGTCCACGTGCGGCCCGGGTCACGCACGCCCACCAGATCCGACAGCGTATCGATGGGATGCACGCGCACCAGCGGCGGCGTTGCTGCGTCGAGCGTGCCGCGCACCAGCGCGAGGTGCACGTCGCGATGCACGTGGTCTTCGTAGGCTAACAACGTGAATTCCCCGAACTCCGTGGCCACCTTGCGTTCGGCGATGCGTTCCACCGAACGCTCCTGCTTCAGCCGGTAGCGGATCAGGTCGGCAATCGTGCCGATCTTGATGCCGTGCTGCTTCGCGAAATTCTCCAGATCCGGACGCCGCGCCATGGTGCCGTCATCGTTCATGACCTCGACGATCACCGCCGACGGATCTAGCCCTGCGAGCCGCGCCAGGTCACAACCCGCTTCCGTGTGACCGGCGCGTGTGAGCACCCCGCCCGGCTGCGCCATGACGGGAAAGATGTGCCCCGGCTGACGCAGATCTTCGGGCTTTGCATTCGGCTTCACGGCCGCAATGACGGTTTGCGCGCGATCGTGCGCCGAGATACCGGTGGTGATGCCCTCGGCCGCTTCGATGGACAACGTAAAGTTGGTGCGGTGTTCGCGATGCGTGTCGCTGACCATGAGCGGCAACCGCAACTGGCGGCAACGCTCCGCGGTCAGCGTCAGACAGATGAGGCCACGGCCGAAGCGCGCCATGAAGTTGATGTCATCCGCGCGGACCTTCTGTGCCGCCATGATGAGATCGCCTTCGTTCTCGCGATCTTCGTCATCCATGATCACGACCATGCGCCCGGCGGCGATGTCGGCGAGGATCTCTTCGATGGTGTTGAGCGGCTTCATTCGATGTCCATTGACAGACGCTCCACGTAGCGCGCCAGCAAGTCGATTTCCAGATTGACGCGCACGCCCGCGGCGAGTCCGCTCAGGGTGGTGACTTCGAGTGTGTGCGGAATGAGATTCACGGTGAACTTTACGCCGTCCACCTCGTTGACGGTGAGACTCGCGCCATCGAGCGTGACCGAGCCCTTGCGCGCGATGTAGCGGGCCAGTGCCTTCGGCGCCGCAAATTCCACGCGCAACGAACGCGCGTCACTCGCGGTGGCGAGAACTTCAGCGACGCCGTCGACGTGACCGGAAACCCAGTGGCCTCCGAGACTGTCGCCGGCACGCAAGCTCGGTTCGAGGTTCACGCGCGCGCCTGCGGCCTTTGACCCGAGTGTCGTCACACGCAAGGTCTCGCCGGAGACGTCGGCGATGAAACTCGTCGCGTCCACCACGGCCACCGTGAGGCAGACTCCGTCCACACAGATGCTGTCACCGGGATTGAGCCGCTCGCGCGCGATGGTTGCGAAAGTGACCTCGATGCGGCGGTCTTCGGCACTGCCTGCGCCTGCGCACGATTCCATGCGCCGGATGGTGCCGATTTCCTGAACGATTCCGGTGAACATCTACTTTGTTTCCTTGCACATCGGCTGCAGCCGCAGGCGCAGATCGGGGCCAACGACTTTCGACTCGAGCAGCGTGAATTCCGGCGCGGCGTCGAGCTTTGTGAGTCGCGCCAAAGTGGCAACCGGTTTCGCGTCCTTGCCCAACAATTTGGGCGCGACGTACAACAGCCATTCGTCGACCAGGCCATGGGCCAGCAACGCACCCGACAGCCGGGGCCCCGCCTCCACCAGCACGTCGTTGATCTCGAGCTCCGCGAGGCGCGCAAATACCGACGCCAGGTCGAGGTGCGCGCGCTTGACGAGCACGCGCTCGACGCGCGCGTCACCCAGACGTTCATCCCCGGGACCGGCCTTGTGAGTCGCCGTGGGCGCGGAAAACACCAGCGCGTCACCGGGTGGCGCCAGCACGCGCGCTGTCTTGCGCAGCATTCGGCGCCGGTCGAGCACCACGCGCAAAGGCTGGCGCGGCGCTTCGATGCGCACATCGAGCCGCGGATCGTCGGCGAGTATCGTGGCGGCGCTGGTGAGCACCGCGCCGCTCTGCGCACGCCAGTGCTGAACGTCGGCACGCGCCGCTTCGCTGGTGATCCACCGGCTCTTGCCATTGGCGAGCGCGACTCGTCCATCGAGACTGGCGCCCGACTTGAGGCGGATAAACGGCCGGCGATGTCGCATGCGCATCAGGAATCCGGAATTCAGGGCTGCGGATTCAGCCGCCATCAGGCCCGATTCCACGATCACACCTGCTTCCATGAGCCGGGCCGCGCCCGCGCCGTTGACTCGGGGATTCGGATCACCGACCGCGTACACCACGCGCCGCACTCCCGCGGCCAGCAACACATCGACACAGGGCGGCGTGCGCCCATGGTGACTGCACGGTTCCAGAGTCACGTAGGCCGTGGCGCCGCGCGCGCGTTCGCCCGCGGCACGGATGGCGATGGGCTCGGCGTGCGCCTCGCCCGCGCGTTCGTGCCAGCCTTCGCCGACTATCTCTTCATCGCGCGCGAGCACCGCGCCAACGCGCGGATTCGGATGTGTGCTGTACAAGCCGCGCGCTGCGAGCTCGAGTGCGCGGCGCATGGCGGCTTCATCGAACGCGCTGAAATTCACTTGCGCTCCTTGCCGGATTTCTTCGGCAACGCGTCGCCTTCGAGCAGCGAAAGCTGGCCTTCGCTCGGTGCCTTGCCGCGACGGTGCCGCAGGCGATCCACCTCTTCGCGAAATGCTTCCACGTCCTGGAAGTGGCGGTACACCGAGGCGTAACGAACGTAAGCCACTTCATCGAGCTTGTGCAGTTCTTCCATGACGATTTCGCCGATCTGACGCGAGGTGACTTCGCGTTCACCGAGGCTGCGCAGCTTGCGGGTGATGTGGCCGACGGCCTCTTCCACCGATTCGCGGCTGACCGGGCGTTTTTCCAGCGCCTTGTGCAGCCCGCCGCGCAGTTTGCTCTCGTCGAACGGCACCCGACGTTGATCGTTCTTCACCACCAGCGGCATCAACAGCTCCGCGGTCTCGAACGTGGTGAATCGTTCGCCGCAGGCCAGGCACTCGCGGCGGCGGCGAATCTGCGTGCCCTCGGCCGCAAGCCGCGAGTCGTTTACCTTGGTGTCGTCGTGCGCGCAGAACGGACAGTGCATGTCACTGGTTCAATCATGGGCCATACACCGGATACCGCCGGCACAACTCGTTAGCCGCCGCGCGCGCTTTTTCGATGGCGGCCTCACTGCCGTTCGCGTCGAGCACGTCGGCGATCCAATCAGCGATCTGCTCGAACTCGCGTTCCTTGAAGCCGCGGGTGGTGCCGGCCGGCGTGCCGATGCGAATGCCGCTGGTGATCATCGGCGGGCGCGGGTCGTTGGGCACCGCGTTCTTGTTGACGGTGATGTGCGCCTTGCCGAGAGCCGCATCCGCATCCTTGCCGGTGATCTCCTTGTCGGAGAGGTCGAGCAGGAACAGGTGATTGTCGGTACCGCCGCAGACGATCTTGAAGTTGCGTTTCTGCAGGCGCGCGGCCATCGCGCGCGCATTGGCGACCACCTGCTTCTGATAGTCCTTGAACTCGGGCTGCAGTGCTTCGAGGAAGGCCACGGCCTTCGCCGCGATGACGTGCATCAGCGGCCCGCCCTGCGTGCCGGGAAACACCAGCGAGTTGAATTTCTTGGTGAGTGCGTCGTTGGCGCGCGCCAGGATCATGCCGCCGCGCGGACCTCGCAGCGTCTTGTGCGTGGTGGTGGTGACGACGTCCGCGTACGGAACGGGATTCGGATAGACGCCCGCCGCCACGAGACCGGCGACGTGAGCCATGTCGACCATGAGATAGGCGCCGACCGAATCGGCGATCTCGCGGAATCGTTTGAAGTCGAGCACGCGCGAGTAGGCAGAGAAACCAGCGATCACCATCTTCGGCTTCTCGGCGAGAGCCTGCGCGGCCAGCGCGTCGTAGTCGATCTCGCCATTGTCGGCGCGGATGCCGTACTGCACGGCACGGAACAACTTGCCCGAGAAATTGACCTTGGCGCCGTGCGTCAGGTGACCCCCATGATCGAGACTCATGCCGAGGATCGTGTCGCCGGGATTGATGAGCGCGAGATAGGCCGCGGCATTCGCCTGCGAACCGGAGTGCGGCTGCACGTTGGCGTAATCGGCGCCGAACAACTTCTTGGCGCGATCGATCGCGAGCTGCTCGGCGATGTCCACGAATTCGCAGCCGCCGTAATAACGCTTGCCCGGATAACCTTCGGCGTACTTGTTGGTGAGCACCGTGCCCTGCGCTTCCAGCACGCGCGGGCTGACGTAGTTTTCCGAGGCGATCAGCTCGATGTGATCTTCCTGGCGCTGGCGTTCGTTCTGGAGGGCGGTCTCGAGCTCGGGGTCGAAACCACCGATGGTCATCGCGGTACGGAACATGGAAAGGGCCTCTCGGGTCGACTTCCGGGGGCCGCGAATTGTACTGGATGTAGCGGCGCCTCTGGAAAAAAGAGGCTGCCAGAACTATTAGTTGTGTTTGTGCGGGGCCGGTACCGGGGTATCGACGAATCCCTGCACGACCGACGTCCAGGCCTGCGCCAGGTTTATGCGGTTGTAGCCACCACCCCCCGTCCCGAGCACTCGCCCGTGTCCCAGTTCTTCGGCCAGCGCCGCAAGATCCCGGGCGGCGCGGCCATGTGTGTCGGCGGTGAATCTCATGTGCGTTATGGGGTCGCCCTCGATGCTGTCGGCTCCCGCCTGGAGCAGGATGAACTCGGGCTTGAACTTGCGCAGGTGCGCGAGCACCCGTGGCCACACGGCGGCGAACACCGAGTCGTCAGACCCGGGCGGCACCGGAATATTGAGCTTGGTTCCGGCCGCGGCGCCGAGGCCGATTTCGGTCTCGCTACCCGTGCCGGGATACAGGTGGCGGCCGTCCTCGTGGATGTCGGCGAATATCAGGTCCGGATCGCTTTCAAAGCCGTAATACATTCCGTCGCCGTGGTGCGCGTCGATATCCACGTAAGCGATGCGTTTCAAGCCGTGGTTCCGGCGAAGCATTTCCACGGCCACGCCGCAGTCGTTGAAAACGCAGAATCCTGCCGCCCCGCCACGCGCCGCGTGATGCAGGCCAGCGATGGGAATGAACGCGCGCCGCGCCTTGCCCGCCATGATTTGCTCGGCGGCCAGCAACGTAGCGCCCACCACATCCGCGGCGGCTTCGTAAACACCGCGCCAGGCGGGCGTATCGCCTCCGTCGAGGAAGCCCTCCCCCGTGAGCGAGCGTTCGGCCACCAGGTCGAGGTATTGCGGCGTGTGAAAAGACTGCAGTTCTTCGCGCGTGGCCGCCCGCGTTTCCATGACGCGAACCCGCCTGTCGAGCCCGCGCGCGGTGAATTCGCCGAGGAAGGCGGCATGACGATCCGGGCCGAAAGGGTGGCCGTCGCCAAAGCCATAACGCGCCAGGCGTTCGCCGGCGATCAACAGAACGGACGGGGCCAGCACGGATGACGCTGCAGCAGACAGTGACTCTCTCCCGTTCGAGAACTTCAAAACGCGGGCAAACGTAGCACAGGCACGCTGGCAGTGGATGTAGAATTCCGCGCCTTTCCCGCCGCAAACTCATCTGGAAACATGGCCCAATACATCTACACGATGAACCGGGTTGGCAAGGTTGTGCCACCCAAGCGCGTCATCCTGCGCGACATCAGTCTGTCATTCTTCCCGGGCGCCAAGATCGGCGTTCTCGGCCTCAACGGCTCGGGCAAATCCACCTTGCTCAAGATCATGGGCGGGATAGACACCAATTTCGAAGGCGAAGCGCGCGCGCAATCGGGCATCAAGGTGGGTTATCTGCCGCAGGAGCCGCAGCTCGATCCCGACAAGGATGTGCGCAGCGTCGTCATGGAAGGCTTAGGGGGCGCGTTCGCGCAGGTCGCGCGCTTCAACGCGATCAGCGACGCCTTCGCCGAACCCATGTCCGACGATGAGATGAACAAGTTGTTAGAGGAGCAGGCGAAACTGCAGGACGCCATCGACGCGGTGGGTGGCTGGGAGCTCGAGCGCAAACTCGAGATCGCCGCGGACGCGCTGCGACTGCCGCCGTGGGACGCCATCATCAACAAGCTCTCGGGTGGCGAGAAGCGCCGCGTGGCGTTGTGCCGCCTGCTGCTGTCGGCGCCCGACATGCTGCTGCTGGACGAACCCACCAACCATCTCGACGCCGAATCCATCGCCTGGCTCGAGAAGTATCTCGAGGCGTATCCGTCCACCGTCATCGCCGTGACGCACGATCGCTACTTCCTCGACAACGTGGCCGAATGGATTCTCGAACTGGATAGAGGCCACGGCATTCCCTACAAGGGCAACTACTCCACGTGGCTCGAGCAGAAGGGCGCGCGACTCGCCGGTGAAGAAAGAACCAACGAAGGTCTGCGCAAGCAGCTGGCGACGGAACTCGAATGGGTGCGCACGAGTCCGAAAGGCCGTAGAGCCAAGAACAAGGCACGCGTCGCGCGTTACGAGGAGCTCTCCTCGCGCGAATTCCAGGAGCGCAACGAGACCAACGAGATCTACATTCCGCCGGGCGAGCGCCTGGGGGACCTGGTCATCGAAGCCCAGAACCTGCGCAAGTCGTATGGCGACCGGCTGCTCATCGACAACCTCAACTTCCGTCTGCCCGCAGGCGGCATCGTCGGCATCATCGGGCCGAACGGCGCCGGCAAGACCACGCTGTTCCGCATGATGTCGGGGGTCGAGAAGCCCGACAGCGGCGAACTGCGCATGGGCCCTTCGGTCAAGCTCGCTTACGTCGATCAGAGCCGTCAGTCGCTCGACGACAAGAAAACCGTCTGGGAGGAAATCTCCGGCGGCCTCGACATGATCAAGGTCGGCAACTACGAAACGCCGTCACGAGGTTATGTCGGACGATTCAACTTCAAGGGCACCGGCCAGCAACAGATCATCGGCGAGCTGTCAGGCGGTGAACGTAATCGCGTGCACCTCGCCAAAGTGCTCAAATCCGGCGGCAACGTGCTCATGCTCGACGAGCCCACCAACGATCTCGACGTCGAGACTTTGCGCGCGCTGGAAGAGGCCTTGTTAGCCTATCCGGGCTGCGCAGTTGTCATATCACACGACCGCTGGTTCCTCGATCGCATCGCCACCCACATCCTCGCGTTTGAAGGCAACTCCGAGGTGGTATGGTTCGAGGGTAACTTCCAGGACTACATGGAAGACCTCAAGCGGCGTAAGGGCGAAGAAGCGACGCAGCCACATCGCATCAAGTACAAACCACTGACTCGATAAGGTCCGCCGACGCGGACCTGAGGTACGCGGACAAATGAACGTGGTCATCGACTCGACGGGCGTCATGTATTTTGGCGACGAGCGCGAGACGTCCCGCAATTGCCCTCAATGCAATGCGCTGTCGCGCATGAGTCCCACGGCGCTGCCCACATTCGATGAGCTGCTGCTGCAGAAGCCACGCGCCATCGGCCTGGTCATGCGTTGCCACGCCTGCAACGCGCCCGTCTTTCTGCGGTATGCGGTGCGCGCCTATGCGAGCAATCGCGTGGAACTGTCACCGCAGGCCTTCGACGTCGAACGTCCGATCGAGAAGTTCGCGTTCAACTACGTCCCGGAATGCGTCGAGGTCTTTTTCCGCGAGGCGCTGATCTGTTATTCACACAATCAGTATCAGGCCTTCGCGTCCATGTGCCGGCGCGCCGCTGGCGCGTCGTTCCAGGATCTCGGCAATCCAACCAAGCTGCGCCTGTTCGATTCGCTGTCGGATGTGCGCGAGATGGCGGAAATCGACGAAGAAACCTTCGCCGTGGTGATACGGATCATTTTCGCGGGACACGCGGATCCGCAGATCGACCTGCCGTTCATCAACACCTACCAGGCGGCGGTGTTGCTGGAGGTGATGAAAGACTTCCTCTACCAGGCGTACGTGCGCAAGGGCCGCTTGCAGCACGCGATGAAAGTGCGACGGTTTTTTGTGGATGAGTCGGCCGCGCGAATGGCGAGTCGCGAAAACTAGTTTGAATTCGAACTGGTCAGGGGACGAACTCCTGGACCACGATTTCCGGCACGCCGCCCGACGGCTGATAGTGGCCCGCGAAGATCGGATTGCCGGCGGCCGTCAATTCCGGCGACAGCGCAAAAGTGTGGAACCGCAGGGGTTCGCCGATGGGCATCCACAGGGAGCCGTTCCAGCTCCGATACTCGGTGATGAAGCGCAACCCACCATTCGACAGCTGCTGGCGCGTGTACGCCATGGCGATCTGCGGTCCGCCGCGTGTGAACTCCATGAGGGCAGTGCTTTCGTTCACGGGATCGAGCGACACGAACACGCCATCGGTTCCGGTGAGCGGTTGCCAGGCGGTGCCATCATGGCGGAAGGAAAATAGTCTGATGCCATCCGCGCTTCCGAATACAACGGGCGAACCCGTGCCGTCGAACTTGATGCCGATGCCGTAGTTGGCGATGAGGCCAGAGCTGTTTGCCACCGGCTCGGGGCCGACGTCTCCGCCGAGCGGCTCCCAGCCGCTCGCGCCCTGGCGAACCACTTGGATAGCACCGGCTCCGCCGGAGAGCGGCCGCGGCACATAGGCGATCGAGGGCAAGCCCGCGGCATCGAGCGACATGCGAATTTGCCTGGCGTCGAGAACGTTGGGAATGTAGGCAGCGGGCGACCAGTCGCTCATTGCTGCGTCGTAACGCGTCACCGCGATACGACGCTCATTGAAGGGCGGCGGAATCTCGGTCCAGGCCGCGATGAGATCAGAGCCCGCGCGTGCGAGCTGGATGAACTGGCCGGCCAGAGAACCCGACTGGTCAACCTCCAGATTGTCGCCAATCACATCCCATTGCGTGCCGGTCCAGCGCGCTACCCGCACCCGCGACCCTTCATTCCAGGCAACGATCGGCCACCCGTCGGCGCCGATGATAGTGGTGTGATCGAGTGTGCTGACATCGCTGCCTGCGTTAACCGCGCCACCCCCGACACTTTCCCAAGCGGTGCCGTTGAACCGCTTGACGAAAAGCTCGCTCACGAGCGAGCCGGCATTGGTGTACGACACGTAGCGCGTGCCCGCAGCATCGATTGCGAGCGATGGCCCCAGTACGGGTCCCGTATCGACGGCGCCGCCGATGCGGCGCCAGCCATGGCCGACGGTGAGTATTGCGCTCTGGCTCGTGGTACTCCCCGCAGGGTTCGTGACGATGACGCGAAAAACAGCGCCATCGTCCGCGTCCGCGACAGCTGGCATGGTGTAGTTAGCCAAGGTCGCGGCGGGGACAATGTCGACACCGTCGCGCTGCCAGCGATAGCTGAGCGGCGCGACACCCGACGCCAGCACCGAGAACGTGGCGGTTTCACCAACCGCGACGGTGACGTTTTGAGGCTGCGTCGAGATCACTGGCACGGCCGGCAGCGCCGGCGAAACAACGATCGTGTGGATTTCATCATCTGCCAGGCCGGCCGCGTCGGTGACCGTGAGTCGTGCGCTGTACGTGCCCGCCGTAGCGTAGGTGTGCGAAGCGACGACCGTCGCCGCATCCACGCTCCCGTTGTCTTCGAAGTCCCAGGCATAGCTCGCGATGCCGATGTCGTCGCTGCTGGGACTCGCATTGAAGGTCACCAATTGACCCTCCAGCGGATTCGAAGGCCCGAAGGTGTAAGCAGCCACGGGCGCACTATTCGCGCCCGGTGGTGGAGGCGGCGGCGCATCGACGATCACATTGTGGATCACCTCCCCGAACAATCCATCGCCATCGACGACGCGCAGCCTGACTTGATAGGTGCCCGCGACGGTGAAATCAGCACTGGCGGAACTCGACGTGCTGGACCTCTCGACGATCCCGTCGTTATCGAAGTCCCACTCATATCTGACGATGCCCCGATCGTCGGTGCTGCTGCCGGCGTCCAGAAGTACGCTCACCGGCACCGGAAACGGCGACAAAGCGAAAGTGAATGCCGCTGTGGGCGCAATCGGAGCGCGGAATATCACCTCATAGCTGCGGTCGACGTTCATCGAAACGCTGAAAGACGCTACGGTCCCCGCCGCCGGATCGGCCGGCACGACCGCAACCGCACCCCCCGCAACCAGGGTGACGTCTCTGACGTCGACCAGATGACCGGGAGTATTGGGCAGCAGTTCCACGAGCAGCAATCTTCCGGAGTGGCGAATCTTTTCATCACAGAGTACAGGGGAGCCCCCATCGAAACCGCACCTGATCAAGTCGCCCCCGCGAATGGATCCCGGTGTCGAGCTGAGGGGGATCATGAAGGTCCAAGTGTGCTTTTCATCTCCGCAACCAGTGCTGGTAGCCAGCACTGCCCACATCCAGGCAAGACACCATTTTCGGATCGTTGACATGGGTTTTCCTTCAAGTGATCAAAAGCGATACACCACGTTGAGCGTCGCCAGGCCGTAGTCGTCGAGATGGCCGAAGTACGGATCGTTCGTGCCTACATCCGTGAACTGCTGCCATTCGACTTGCACGGCAAAGCCCGGCGTGCCGAAGGCCGAGAAGTTCCAGCCCGCGCCGGCGCCGTAGGTGAGATCGGTGCCCGAGAAACTGCCGCGAGCGCTGTTGAACGTGACATCCTGATTCCAGCGAAAGACACCCACCGAAGCGAATAGCTCGACGTTCGCACCCAGCGGCACGATCCCGACCGCGGCGACATACGGGCCGTTGACCTCGAGCAGGTCGGTAAACGGCAACGAACCGGTGGCTTCGGTATCTGCGAGTTGGGCGAACCCACCTACCACCGCAAAGTTGCGATGGAAGCGAAAGCCGCCGAATAGTTTGTAACCGACGCCACTGTCGTCCACGGTATCGATCGGCCCGCAGTCGATACAGTCGTAGTCCTGATTCTCGGATGTGCCAACACCTGCGCCTGACATCCACCCGGCATGGGCATGCGCAATCGGGGCCATGCACGCAAACACGACGCACAGCAATCTCTTCGTGTGATTCATGAGTTCTCCGTTCTTTTTTTTGTGATTCAGCAGCCCGGAACGATGGG
>DASTTJ010000406.1:0-2842 GCA_035760205.1 Steroidobacteraceae bacterium
CGTTCACCAAGTACGAGGCGACCTTGCCGGTCGCCGAGAAGGCTGAGGCGCACAAGCTGGCCGTGGATGCCGGCATCAAGTTCGGCACCAGCTTTCCCGAACATGCCGACAGCGCCGGCGTGCTCACGCGCGCTGCCGAAGACATCTTCGCGACGCAGGATCTGCAGCGTTCGATCGAAGTGGCCAACCTGGTGCTCGTGCACCAGCCGCCAGCGGATCAGCCGAAACGCCGCATCGCCTACACCATCATCGGCCAGGCCAATTTCGATCTCCTGCAGTTCGCCGAAGCCGAAAAGGGCTACATCGCCGCACGCGATCTGCTGCCGCCGAACGACAAGATGCGACCCGACCTCACGGAACGCATCGCGTCGGCCGTGTATCGACAGGCTGAAGCGAAGCAGAAATCGGGCGACAACCTGGGCGCCGTCGACGACTTCCTGCGCATCGCCTCGGTGGCGGGCACTTCGAAGATCGCGGCGCAGGCCGAATACGACGCGGGCGCGAGCCTCATCAATCTCAAGGAATATGCGCGCGCCATCCAGGTGCTCGATCGATTCCGCACCAACAATCCGAAAAGCGAATTCAACGCCGACGTCACGCGAAAACTCGCGGTGGCTTTTGGTGAGACCGGCCAGGCGGGCCAGGCCGCGGTGGAATTCGAGCGCATTGCGCTGAACCCGGCCGAATCAAAAGACATCCAGCGCGAGGCCAACCTGCAGGCCGCGGATCTCTACGCGAAGTCTGGCAACACGATCAAGGCCGTCGGCATGCTCGAGCGATTCGTCGTCGCTTACCCGACGCCAGTCGCCGATTCCATCGAGGCTCGCCAGAAGCTGGCCGACATTGCCGGAACCGCCGGCAACATCGAGAAGCAACGTTCATGGCAGCGTGAAATCGTCAACGCCGATCGTACCGCGGGAGCGGGGCGCACCGACCGCACGCAGTATCTGGCGGCAAAATCCCAGCTCGCGCTGGCCTCGCCGGCGCGTGATGAATTCCGCAACATCTCCCTGGTGCTGCCACTCAAGACCTCGCTTGCCAGGAAACGCAAGGCGATGGAAGCGGCGCTCGGTGGATACAAGTCCGCGGCGGATTACCGCGTCGCGGAAGTCACCACCGTGGCCACCTACGAAATCGCGGAAATCTATCGCCAGCTCGGCAAGGACATCATGAAGTCCGAGCGGCCGAAGAAACTCCCGGAGGAACAGCTCGAGGAATACAACTCGCTGCTCGAGGAACAGGCGTTCCCGTTCGAAGAGCAGGCCATCGCAACGCACGAGATCAACACCAAGCGCGTGCGCGACAACGTCTACGGCGAGGGCGTGAAGAAGAGTTTCGCGGCGCTCGCCGAGCTCAAGCCCGGTCGCTACGGCAAGACCGAAATCATGAGCGCTTCACTCGATGCGCTGGTGCCGCCGCCCGCGCCGGCAGCTCCTGAGCCACCCATCGCAACCCCGGCCGACCCCACCGCAAAACCGGTGAGTGGCGCCGCCCCAGCGCCCGCCCTGCCCGCGTACAACATTCCCAAGCCGCCCGCGCGGGCGAACGCCGAATACACCCGTGCTCTCTCGCTGATGCGCGGTAACGATCCCACGCAGGCCATTCTCGAGATGCAGGTGTTGACGCAGTCATACCCGGATCTCGCAGGCCCGTACGCCAACCTCGGTGTATTGCATCGCAACGCCAACCAGTTGCCCGAGTCGGAGGCCGCTCTGGCCAAGGCCACCGAGCGTGCGCCCTGGGATGCGCAAACATGGACCGAATACGGCCTCACGTTGCGCCAAGCCGGCAAGTTCGCCGAAGCTCGCACTGCGTACGACAAGGCCATCAAGGTGAATCCATCCTACGCAGCGGCGCACCGCAATCTGGGTGTGCTGCTCGATCTGTATCTCGAAGATCCCATGACGGCGCAGTCCGAGTTCGAGACCTACAAGCAGCTCACGGGCGAAGACAAGCCCGTGACCGGTTGGCTCGCCGAACTGCGTGCGCGAAACAAGGTGCGAGCGCCCACACCGGCGCCCGAAGCTACCCCCGAGTCCGCAACCGAGCCCGCGCCCGTGCCCGAAGGAGGCGCAACTTGAGCAAACTACTTTTCGTCGCGATGTTGTTGTTAGCCGGCGCTGCGCTGGCACAGACGCCAGCGCCCACGCCCGGTACTTCGCCGCAGGATGCGCTGGAGCCCGGCGTCAACACGTCTGCACCCGCGGCGCAGACAGCCGCGCCTCCCGCGGAGGCCACGCCCACCACCACCCCCAACGTGGCTAACAAACCGGCCACGAAGCCGGCAGCCAGGGGTAATGCCCGCGACCGGCTGGATCTCGACTCCACGCAGATCACCGGCAACCGTGAGCTGCCCAAGGTGCTGTACATCGTGCCCTGGCGCAGTGCAGAACTCGGCGATCTCGTGGGGCGCCCCGTGAACAGCCTGCTCGACGAAGTGCTCGAGCCGGTCGACCGTGACGTCTTTCGCCGACAGAACCGCTACTTCGAAGCGTTGCAGCCCAATGAGGCGGCGCCCGCTGTTGTGCCTGAGAAGTGATTAACAGTTTTTGTCACTTATGTAACGCAATCTTGGCTCGCTCAGGCCCCTGAGCGTTTTCGTTTTTCGAGGAGAGTCCACCGTGAGTTGGTTCAACACAATCATCAATTTCTTCAAGGACGGCGGTTTCGTCCTGTTTCCCCTGGCGATCATTTTCGTCGTCGGCGTAACCATCTCCATCGAGCGCTGGTTGTATCTGACCATCGAAACGTCGCGCAACCGCTCGTTGTGGGAAGACGTTGCTCCGCACCTGGGTGCCGGCAACTTCAAACAGGCCATCACGCTCGCGAACAACTCGCAGGC
>DASTTJ010000407.1:0-2881 GCA_035760205.1 Steroidobacteraceae bacterium
TCATCTATTCGGGAAAGATGTTTCCGGACTGGACCGGCAATGGATTCATCGGCGGCCTGAGTTCCCAGTCGCTGGTGCGCGTGGAATTCGGCAACGGCACTGCGCGCGAGGCGCAGCGCTTCGACATGGGCCGTCGCATCCGCGAAGTCGAGCAAGGCCCGGATGGCGCCATCTGGCTTCTCGAAGATCAGCGCAACCTGACCGGCGGCCGCCTGCTCAAACTCACTCCGTAAACGGGGTCTGACCCCATTTTTCGGCTTCTCAGATCGCCTCCATCAGCTTTTCGTCATCGAACTTCGGCGAGTTCACCCGCGGGCTCACTTTGTAGGCGCGGAGCTGATCACCCGGAAACTGGATGAGTGCGGCCCTGGCTTGCTCGGGTGTGCCGGTGAGCCAGACCTCCACGTCTTCCTTGTGCAGTATTGCCGGCATGCGCTTTTCGCTGTGGATGCTCGCCATGAGCTCGTTCGCCGGCACGGTGATGATGGCGAAGCTCTCGATGATCGTGCCGTCCGCCCTGACCGAGCGGTCCCATAACGCGGCGAACGGCATCACCTCGTTGTTAGCCAGCCCGATGCACCAGGGTTGTTTGGGGGCGTCGGGCAACATCTGCCATTCATAGAAGCCCTGCGCCGGCACGATGCAGCGCTGACCGCTCGTCCATGGGCCGCGATAGGCCGGTGAGGTTCCCATGGTCTCGATGCGCGCGTTGATGGTGGGAAACTTCGGGGTTTCGCCTTTTAGAAATGGCGGTATCAGTCCCCAGCGCATCATCACGCCTTCGCGCTCGTCGCCGTCTGCGGGCGAAGCGACGCGAACTACTGGCACTTCGCGCGTGGGCGCGACGTTGTAGCTGACCAAGTCGCTCCAACGCGGGCTTTTCACGCCGAAGGATTTTTCCACTTTCGCCTGATGCGCGAGAATATAGCGTCCACACATAGGGACAGCTTAAAGGCCGACGCTTGACCGGAGCAAACCTGCGCTCCAGCATGCGGCGAAGTGACTGGGAGGCGGAAGCATTATGGGCGGAAAAACCGGGTCTGACCCCATTTCCGCGCGCGTAGCCGACGCGCTCACCTGGCTCAAGAAGCACTCGAAGAAGTCCGTGCGCGACGGGATGGCGCGTTATGCCATTCCGAGCGACAAGGCGCTGGGCGTGCTCATGCGCGATATCCAGCAATTGGCCAAGCTGCTGGGGCGCGATCACGCGCTGGCACTGGCGCTGTGGAAAACCGATGTCTACGAGGCGCGCATGTTGTGTGCTTATGTCGACGAACCCGATCGCGTCACCGCGGCGCAGATGGAAACCCAAGCGCGGGGTTTCGACAACTGGGCGATCTGCGACACGTTGTGTTTCGCGTTGTGGGTGCGAACGCCGCATGCGTTCGCCAAGATAAAAAAGTGGGCCAACCACAAGGATGAATACGTCAAGCGGGCTTCGTTTGCACTGCTCGCGAGTATGGCGCTCAAGCACAAGGAATCCACCGATGCAGACTACCTGCGCTGTCTGCCGCTCATCGAAAAGGCGGCCCGCGACGAACGCAATTTTGTGAAGAAGGGAGTGAGCTGGGCATTGAGAGGTGTGGGGCGCCGAAACAGAAAGCTGAACCGTGCGTCGCTGACGATCGCAAAGAAGTTAGCCGCCGCGAAGGAACCAGCGCCTCGGTGGATCGGGAAAGATGCGCTGCGCGAGCTCTCGAGCGCGGCCGTGCAGAAGCGGCTTTGAAATGGGGTCAGAGCCCGTTTACGTTTACAGCGTCTTGCTGAAATAGACGACGCGCTCAGTCTCTTTGAATCCCAGTGCGCGATGCGCGCGCTGGCTCGCCTCGTTCTCCAGCAGCGCATCGGAAGCGAGTTCGCGACAGCCGCGCGCCTTCGCCCAATCGCCGATGGCTTCGAACAGACGGCGCGCAACCCCGTGCCTGCGCAACGTCGGCGCCACATAAACGCCCTCGACGAAACCGACCGGTGAAGTTTCCGTGCCGTTCACGTAGTCGCTGCGGATCGAGCCCTCGATGAACCCGATTGGCTGCCGTTTCTCGTCGTACATCATGAGCTGCAGGAATCGCTCCGGCTGGGCGAGCGAAATCGCCATGTAGCCACGATGCTCGTCGGGCGTGGCGTCCGGCCACAGCGCCACGCGCATCTGCAGCCATCCAGGCTGGTCGAGCGAGCTGCAACGTTCGATGAAAGCGGCCTTGAGGGGCATGCGCGGAAGGGTAGCAGGCCGGACTCGTTTTCATACAGTGCCGCGTTCGGCAGAGTACTGGCTGGACGAGCCGAGGCAGTCCGGAAAAAATCCCCGCATGCCCCTGCCCGCCCACTCCATCGACAAACTTTCAGACCACTCAGGGTCTTACGTCATTTGCGTCACCTGCAACCAATGCCAACACCAGCGCGAAATGAATCCCCGCACCCTAGCTAACATCCTTGGCTGGAACGTGACGCTGAAGCAGGCCTGCACGCGCCTGCGCTGCTCCCGTTGCCAGGCGCGCAGCTTCAAGGTGGAGATCGTCTTTGACCGAAAACCGCGAGGATGGAAGGCGAATCCGTCCTGATGGAATCTTTACTCAGCGATGAATCGCAGCTTCGAGAGCACCGCGCGCGGCGCATCTACACAATCCACCTGGCCGGCGGCGCCTGCCCGCTGCACCCTCTCCACGCTCACGGAACAGGCGCCGATGTCGATGGGTGGGACGATGCGCCCGTTGAGCACGAGATAGGGCACCAAGCTAGGCGCCTCGCTGGCTTGCGCGACGGGCACGCGCAACAGCAGGTACTGATCGTCACTCCCACCATATTCCAGTAACGCGGTGCGCACGCCGTTCTCGTAGGAATACAGACCGGGCGTCACCGAATGGCGGCCCAACACATCGAGCGG
>DASTTJ010000408.1:0-8417 GCA_035760205.1 Steroidobacteraceae bacterium
ATTTTTTGCCAGGTCGATACCGACAGTCGTAGCATCCATGGAGGGCTCCTCTTGTTGGGACTAGCTGATGCACCACATACAGCTTGGCACATTGATGCCGAATCGCTCCGGCAGGAGGAGTCCATCTCATCACTGGAGCGCGCGCGGCGCTCAGCTCAACCATTAGGCGTCGCTGGAAGCCACGTGCAAACCTATCTCCTCGCTGCGGCGATTGTTGCGGTCCTTGTGGGGGTCGTCCACTCGGCCTTGGGCGAGATGCTCATCTTTCGGAAACTGCGAAATGGCACGATCATTCCGGATCAGGCAGCGGCGCCACTTGAACTCCGAAATGTCCAAATTCTGTGGGCCACATGGCATCTCGCGAGCGCATTTGGTTTCGGGTTTGCCGCGATTCTATTTTCCTGGGCCACTCGCGGCTCAGCTCCGGACCCGGCAACTGCCTGGGCGCTTATACTCTCGTTCGCTGCTGGCTCGGTTTTGGTATTGGCCGCTACTCGCGGCAAACACCCAGGCTGGATTGGTTTGATGATCGTCTCGGTATTGACCTATCTTGGCAGCACCGCTTAATACCTCGCTGGAGCGCACGCGTGAGATATAAAGTGCAAAGTCCATACAGCAGCTCGCGCGGCGCTCAGCTCAACCGTTAGGCGGCAATCTAGCGATTCGCACAAGAATTAGAAGTTCGCGAAGGAGGGGGCCAACTCTAACGTTCGCGAATGAAAGTGAGTGATTTGCTGCGCCTCCAGTACAACGATGGATGGTTCTTGGTCGCGACGCGCGGTAGTCATCGACAATTCAAGCACCTGGCCAAGCCCGGGAGGGTAACGGTTCCGGGAAAACCTAGCGACGATTTGGCTCCGGGCACTCTCAACAGTATCCTCAAGCAAGCCGGCTTGAGGCGAAATTAAGGTAACTGCGATGCGGCTACGCCGTTGTCATTGAAAATGCGGGTTCCAACTTCTCGGCCTATGTTCCAGATCTGCCGGGGCGCATCGCGACTGGCGGGACACTTGCAGATACCGAAGTCGCAATTCGCGAAGCAATCGCCTTCCATCTCGATGGGCTGCGCGAAGATGGCTCGCCCATTCCGCCGCCTTCAAGCACCGTCGAATACGTCGAAGTTGCCGCCTAACAAATCGCTGGAGCGGACGCATGCAAGATAAACTGCCAAGCCCGTACGCCGACGCGCGCGGCGCTCAACTCAGCCGTTAGGCCGCACAGGAGAGCACATCGTGGAACCTTCCAAGCTAGTCGCGTACGTGATTGCCGCGATACTTTCCCTCGCGGTGGCGTACGTCATTGGGCGGCTTCGATGGCCGCGTTGGGCATACTGGTCATTTGCCATTGCGTGCTTCACGGGTTCGGTGTTGATCGCAGGACTGCTTCACTCGTGGAGCGCAGAGTCGCCTTGGCCAAATGCAATCAGGATCGGACTGACAGCGGTTGCTGGCGCGGCTGCCGGTATTGGGTTACACGGCGGACTTTACGCGCAGCTGCGGTCCAACACTTCGCTGAAGCGCACGCGTGAGGGATAAAGTGCCAAAGCTCAACCGTTAGACCGTTGAACGGAGCTCCCCATTTGCTTCTCGGAGCAGAAGCCATGATCGCGACGCAAGCGCGGACTCATCTCACACCGCCAGCTGAACAACGGAGTAAGACCGCGGCGGCAGCTTGATCGTCATCTTCCCGCCAGCGGCGATGCCATCCAGCTTGGCCGCTGCCACCTTGTTAGGCTCTTCGAACGTGTTGAACGCCTTGAGGTCGCTGCCCGTGACGGTCTCCGCGGCCACCACGCTTGAAGGCGTGATGTCATCGAAGCTCAGCGCCAGCTCGCGCTCATTGCTCAGATCACGGTTGAGCGCGAACACGGCCACGCGGCGGCTCTTGGCGTCATAGGTGGCGACCACGTCCACGAAGGGCACTTGCGCGTCGCGCGCATAACTGCCGCGCAAGCCGGCGGCGCTGATCGGATAGGTCTCGCCCTCGATCTGCAGGTCGAGGATGCGTCCCTGACCGTACTTGAGCGCCATGGCATAGGGGTAATACGTGGATTGCCGCAGCACGCCTTTCTCGTTCGTCATCAGCGGTGCAATGACGTTTACGATTTGCGCCAGACAGCCCACCCGCACGCGATCCGACCGCCGCATCAGGGTATTCAACAGTCCCCCGACCAGCAGGGCATCCTCGAGGTTGTAGACTTCCTCGAGTAGTTTGGGCGCGAACTTGCCATGGCCATTGGTGTGGTCGCCGTGATTGGCGCGGTACCACACGTTCCACTCGTCGAACGACAGCCAGAGCTTCTTGGGCGAACGCTTGAGGCCCTGCACGTAATCGCACACGGCGGAGATTTCCTGGATCTGGCGCTCCATGTCGAGATTCATGGCCAGGTATCGCTCAGTCTTGCCACCGGAGGCATTGGCGTTGCCGTAGTAACAATGCAGCGAAATGCCATCGACCATGTCGTAGCACTCCTCGAGCACTTCACGATCCCACTGCAGGTAGGTGTTCATGCCGGGGCCGCTCGAGCCGCAGGCGATGAGTTGCACATCCGGGTCGACGATCCGGGCCTGCTGGGCGATGTCGCGCGCCTTGCGGCCATACTCGCGCGAAGTGAGGGTGCCTATCTGCCAGGGGCCGTCCATCTCGTTGCCCAGGCACCAGTACTTCACCTTGTGCGGCTGCTCATAGCCGTGCGAGCGCCTCAAGTCGCTCCACTTGGTACCGCGCGGGAAATTGCAGTACTCGATGTAGGCCACGGCCATCTCCGCGGTGCCCGTCCCCATGTTGAAACCCAGCAGTGGCTCCGTGCCCACTTCCTTGGCCCATTCCATGAAATCGTTGGTGCCGAACTGGTTGGTCTCGAGGGAGTTCCAGGCGCGCTCGAGTACGGCCGGCCGATTTTTCCTGGGTCCGACGCCGTCCAGCCAGTTGTAGCCCGACACGAAGTTTCCGCCGGGGTAGCGGATGATCGGGACCTGAAGGTCCCTGACTTCACGCAAAGTGTCCGTGCGGAAGCCGCGTTTGTCCGCGAGCTTCGAACCGGGCTCGTACACGCCGGTATAAACCGCGCGGCCCATGTGCTCGAGGAAGGCGCCAAACAACCGGCGGTCGAAGTCGTCGCGCGGTGCCACCAGACCCAGTGTGGCTTTCGTGGTGCGGCTGGCGGATTGCGAGTAGCTAGGGAGGGAGAAGGCGGAGGATGCGGCGATACCCGCGCCGGCAAGCGAGGCTTGTTTGAGGAAGCGGCGTCGGCTGGTGCGGTTCATCTGCGTACTCCGGAAGGTGAGCGAAGGTGGAGTATAGGCAGCGTGTCTTCACGTACCCATGTGCGCGCGCGTATCGATCCAGTCTTGATTTGGTATTCGATCACGGCGCTAAACTGCCGCCCTGATGAACCGCTGGACCCGACGCGCCGTGATGCAGGCCACCCTGGCGGGTATGGCCGCTGCCGCGATGGCGGATACGCCCCCATGGATTCGCTCGACTCGCTGGCCCGCAAGAAAGGCCTGCGCTTCGGCAGCGCGCTGGGTGGCCGTGGCCTGCGCGATCCCAACTACGTTGCGCTGGTCGAATCACAGAGCGGCATGCTCGTGCCGGAAAATGAGCTGAAGATGGCCTTCGTCCAGCGTGCGCCCGGAGAGTTCCACTTCGAACGCGCCGAGGCGTTGCTCGCCTTCGCTGAAAACCGTGGACTTCTCATGCGTGGCCACACGCTGCTCTGGCATCACCCCAAGTGGCTGCCGCAATGGCTTGCGACCTATGACTTCGGCCCGCAGCCCGCGACCGCCGCCGCGGAAATGCTCCGCACGCACGTTCGTAAAACCTCCGCGCATTTCGGCAAGCGCATCTGTTCCTGGGACGTGGTCAACGAAGCCGTGCATCAGGTCACGGGCGAGATGCGAGACACCGTGTTGTCCCGGGCCATCGGCACACCCGATCAAGTGGTCGAGATCGCCTTTCGCGCCGCGCGCCAGCAATTGCCGAACACCGAGCTGATCTACAACGACTACATGGGCTGGGAGAAGGACGGTGGGCCGCATCGCGACGGCGTATTGCGGTTGCTCGAACGGCTGCGACGCAACGGCGTTCCCGTCGACGCACTGGGCATCCAGGCACATATCGGCGCTGGCAACCAGGACAGCAACGCCAATCGCATTTTCGACGCCCGCGATGAACGTGCCTGGCGCAGGTTCCTGAAGGAAGTGACCGGCATGGGATACGGGCTGCTGGTCACCGAACTCGACGTGCACGACGCGCCGTTGGCCGCCGACACCGCGCGGCGCGACGGCGAGGTTGCGGCGCTGGGTCGCGCCTTCCTCGACCTCACGCTGGATTTCCGCGAGGTGAACGCCGTGTTGTGTTGGGGACTGGCCGATCACTACTCCTGGCTGCAGGGGCGCACGCCGCGCGGCGACGGCTTGCCCAAGCGCCCCACGCCTTACGATGCGCAGCTACAGCCCAAACCACTGCGCGAGGCTGTCGCGGCCGCGTTGCGCGCCGCCCCGTCGCGGCGTCCTGCCGTTCATCTACTTTCGTCGCCGTAAAGGTTGAGTTCCTTGATCACCCAGGGTTGCCAGCCTGCCTTCTCCGTGATGGCGATGCGCAGGTGCCGGGCTTCAACCGGGGCGGCGAAGTTGAGACGGGCGTGGGGTTCACCTATCACCTGCGGGGCGGCCATGGTCCAGGTCTTGCCGTCGTCGGACACTTCGACGCTATAGGCCGGTGCCCAGCCAATCTCATTGCCACTTTCGGACCTCTCACCGCGTGAATCGACTTCGATGCCGAGGATCTTGCTGCGGACGGGTAGCTCGACCGTGAGCCACTCCACGGGGAAGGGTTTGAAGCCCTGGGTGAAGTATCCGGTTTTTGCATCGCCATCGAGCATGGCTTTGAGCGGAGAGTTGTCGCGCGCCTCCATGTTGGCCGCGAGTTTCCACTCTGCGCGGCGCTGGAATCGCTTGCGCGGCACACCGAGCGCAGGAAGCTGGCCGGTGAGTTCTTTGAGCGTCCAGTAGTTAGCGCGTCCGGCATCGGCGGTGCGCCGCGCGGCGATGGCCTCGGACGCAACCGCTGGCGCGCGGTTGCCGAAGCTGTTGCGGATGTAGCTGAGCACATTGGCCAACTCGGCGTCGGAGTAGGAATTCATCGGCACCATGGGCGCGCCGTAGTCGACGCCATCGACATCGCCCTGCAGGCCATGAAGAAGTATTGCGATAGTGGCGCGTTCGTCGCCGAGCACCCGCGGCGAGTCGACCAGTGACGGCGCGAGGGTGCGGCGCGAGGCGCCGGGCATGGGCGTGCCGCGACCATCGGTGCCGTGGCAGGCGAAACAGACCGAACTGTAGAGCGTGCGGCCCGAGCGGTAGGACTTGAGCCCGTTGACGCCGAGCAGCCGGATGAGCTGCGGATCCTCGTTGTTGGCTTCATCCCAGAGCTGTTCATTGATGGCGTAAACGCCGGCGGAGGTAGACGCTTCCGCGGTGGCCTGAATCACCTTTCTTGCGTTGGGGAGGCCGGCGCGACGCACCGAAAGCATGGCTTGAATGGCGACGCGCGGATCGGCGTCCTTCAAGGCGTCCAGCACGGCGACGACCAGTGGGGCGTTGGCTGCAGATTTAGCGTTGAGGCGCAACTCCGCCAGACGCAGGCCCGCAATCCGCACCTGCGGCTCCGTGGCCGTCAGCGCGCGCAGGATGAGTTTGTCATCGAGCGTGCCGAGACCGTCGAGCGTCCAAAGCGCGTGCAGGCGCGGGCGGGGATCAGCGGAGTCGCGGGTGCTAAGTTTCTCGAGGGCGGGTACCACCGAGAGATCACGACGCAGAACGAGGAGTTTCTGGGCGGTGTCGCGCCACCAGCCGTTGGGATGGGAGAGGTGCTGTACCCACTCGGCGGGAGTTTCGTCGAGCATGCGCGGTTGCGGGCCGGGCTCGAATTTATCGTGACGCACGCGATAGATGCGGCCACGGCCAATCTCGTATTGCAGATCGTAGGCCTCGATCTGCTTGCGCAGGTAGGTGTCCTTGCGGGTCCATTCGGCCTGCTGGATGACGCCGCGATACATGTCGACGATGTAGAGAGTGCCGTCGGGGGCGGTGATCATGTTGACGGGGCGGAAGAGAGGATCGGTCGCGCGAATGAATTCGCTCTGTTGATCTTCGTAGGCGTTGGCCAGGCGGGTGATGCCATCCTCGACCGTGATCAGTGTGCGGCGTACGAGACGGCCGACGGGTTCGGCAAAGAACAGGTTTCCGTGCAACTCGGCCGGCAGGCGGTCGCCGCGGAAAATGTCCTGGCCGCTGGTAGCGGTGAAATGGTTGAGGGTGTTGTCCGGACGCAGTTGGCCGCGGCCGCCCTGGGTGTCGGGAATGTTGTCGATCGGCCAGACAACCTTGTAGTGGCCGACGTGCTCGTCAGGCGCTGAAAACTGGCCGTAGATGATGTGCTGTTGAAAGTGCACCGGGCCGGTTTCGTTGCCGGCGTTGACGAACCAGACTTTGCCCCAGTCGTCCTGCGTGAGTCCCCACTGGCCGCCATTGACCGGAATCTCTTCCTTCACCGCCTTACCGTCGGCGCCGAAGCGCAGGCGGTAGTCGTAGTAGGTGGAGTAGACGCCGTTGTCCATAGCCCACACCAGACCGTTGGGCTGGTGCTCCATGTTGCCGCCGCGCGGACCGCCCTTGAACCACAGGGTCTTCTCGTCGGCTACGCCGTCACCATCGTTGTCGCGGTAGATGTAGAGGTCATCGGTATTCGTCTCGCCGATGATGATGCGGTCATCGAGCGGAAGGAGAATGCGCGGGAGCAGTAGTTTGTCGGCGAACACGGTGTGTCGGTCGTAGACGCCGTCGCCGTCGGTATCCTCATGGCGCGAGACGCGGCTCACCGGCTCCTGCTCGCCGGTGCCGTCGGCGTCCTGCATGTAGGTGCGCATCTGCGCGACGTACATCCGGCCGTTGCCATCGAAGGCGATCATCACAGGCTCGGCGATGTGGGGCTCGGTCAGCACCGGCTCGAGCCGGTAGCCGCTCGGCAATTCCATCGTGGCGATCGAGGCTCCGGGCGACAAGGCCATGGAAGGCGGGCGCGGGGCGTCGGACAACTCAGTCGGCCTCGAACACGACGCCAACAGTAAACCCAGTGTAAAGCTCGGAAGGAGGCGGATGAATTTTTCGGATTGGTGCATGGCTTGCATGATATTCATTCACGGCGTGGATGACTAAACGCGCCGCGTTGCGCCGATCCGCGCGCAGAAGGCCCTCGACAAGCTCGAAGGTTCGAACGAAGACCAGACGGTCGGCATTCGTAACCTTTCAGATCGTCGAGAACGCTGATGGCGATTCGATTCGCTCAATCGAGCCCGTCATGGAGAACGCAGCAATGCCGCTTCTCTCCTTCTCCCTTTCCGCTCGACTTACTTCTCAATACGCGCGATGGGGCAGTTCCATCGCGGCATTTTCGCGCGTGAAAACAGACTCCAGCGTAATCACGCGCCGGGGAACCGGTTTGCCAGCGGCGAGCTCTTTGACCGCGGTCATGAGCTGCGGTCCCAACAGTGGACTGCATTCCACGGTCACGTTGAGTTTGCCGGCGAGGATGGCCTCGAGCCCCTTGCGGCTGCCTTCGATAGAAATCACCAGGATGTCGCTTCCGGGTTTGAGTCCCGCGTCTTCGATGGCCTCGATGGCGCCGAGCGCCATGGTATCGCTGTGTGAGAACAGCACACGGATGCGTCGACCCTCGGCGTTCAGGAACTCCGCCATGACTTCGCGCGCCAGGGCGCGGTCGAAGTCGCCGCTCTGCGAGCGGATGATGCGGTAGCGTCGGTCGGCCGAAATGACCTCGGCGAAGCCTTGCTTGCGGTCGTTGGCGGGCGCCGAACCCACGGTACCCTGCAGCTCGACAATGTCGATCTCGCCCGGGACATCGCGGGTGTGCTCGATCAGCCATCGGCCGGCTCGCCGTCCCTCTTCGACAAAGTCCGAGCCAATCAGCGAAACGTACAACGAGTCGTCGCTGACCTCGATGGTGCGATCCATGAGGATCACGGGTATTCCCGCCGCCCGGATCTCGCGCAGCACGGCCACCCAGCCGTTCTCAACCACGGGTGAGAAGGCGATCACGTCGACGCGCTGGCTGACGAAAGAACGCAGCTGCGCCACCTGTTTCTCCTGACTGCGATTCGCATCTTCCAGTCGCAGATCGATGCCGGCGTCGCGCGCCGCCTTGCGGATGGATTCTGTGTTGGCGGTGTTCCAGTTAGCTTCGGCCACGATCTGACTGAAGCCGAGCACCAACGGCGGCCTGCGCTTCGCGCCGTAATCGCCGGTGCCATCCGAGCAGCCCCCAAGTAGCGAGAACAGCAGCGAGACCAGCGTCAGCAGCGCGCGAGAGTTTTTCTGTCGAACGCGGCGTCTCAT
>DASTTJ010000409.1:0-9105 GCA_035760205.1 Steroidobacteraceae bacterium
GGTGCGGCACCGCCTGGGCGCCGTCGATGAGAACCACCGCGCCGCGCGCATGTGCCAGCTTCGTGATCTCGCGTACCGGCAGCACGGTGCCGAGCGCATTCGACACATGCGCGCAGGCAACGATGCGGGTGCGTTCGTTGAGATGTGCGGCCACATCGGCGGCGTCGATGACGCCGCGGCGGTCCATGGGTACCGCCTTTACGACTGCGCCGGTCTGCTCCGCGACCAGTTGCCACGGCACGATGTTGGCGTGGTGTTCGAGACCGGTGAGCAGGATCTCGTCGCCGCGTTGCAGGCGCGACCGTCCATAGGACTGGGCCACGAGGTTGATGGATTCGGTGGTGCCGCGCGTGAAAATGACTTCGCGCGTGGAGCCGGCGTTCACGAATGTGCGCACGCGCTCGCGCGCCTGTTCGAACATCTGCGTGGCTTCCTGACTCAGCTGATGCACGCCACGATGCACGTTGGCGTGGTGCAGCGATTCGTAATCGTCCACGGCCGCGATGACGCTGGCGGGCCGCTGCGACGACGCGGCGCTGTCGAGGAACACCAGCGACCGTCCGTGGATCTGGCGGGAGAGGATGGGAAAATCGCGCCAGACGCGCTGCGCGTCATAGCCTGAGTCAGCAAGATTCGCGTTCATGAGCCTAACAAACCTTCGAGCGCGGACACCTCGTTGAGTTGCGCCGCGACCAGTTGTTCGATTTCGGCACGCAGCGGAGCACACTCCATGCGCGAGATCGCGTCTTCGATGAACGCCCATTGCAGCAGCGTCTGTGCGGTGCGCCGGTCGATGCCGCGCGACAGCAGATAGAACAACATCTGTTCATCGAGTTTCCCGGTGGTCGCGCCGTGTTTGGCGCGGACCCGGTCGGTGTAGATTTCGAGCTGCGGGCGCACCGAGGCCTCCGCGCCATTGCCGGTAAGGAGGGTCTTGAGTGACTGGTCCGAATCCGCGCCGTGCGCGGATTCGCGCACGATCATCTTGCCGTTGAAGCCCAGCTTGCCGCGGTCCGTGGCGATACCGCGATACAGTTCGCGCGTCACCGTGTCGGCGGCGGCGTGTTCGATCTCGGCGAATACATCATGCGTCTGGAGCCCATTGGCAATACTGCCCGCGGTGAGTTCGCAACGCGCCGCGCGGCCGGCAAGCTTCACCAGGATGGTGGAGCGGGAGGTGAGTCCGCCCAGCGTGATGGTGCGCAGGCGATAATTTGCGCGTTCGCCCACGTGAGCGGTCAGCGTATCGAAGCCGCTGGCCTCGTCAGCGAGGTTCTGCAGACGGCAATGATCGATGCTGGCGTCGGCGCGCAACGCCACGTCGAATGCGGAGTTGATGGCGGAGCCGGCACTCCCAGCGCTGACGTGGCGCTCCACGATGCGTAAGCGTGCATTGCGTCCGGCGTGTATCTGCACGCGTGGATAGGAGGTGCCGATGGCGGCTGCGGCGCTGGCGACGAACGTGAGCTCGATGCTGGCCTGCGTGCCGTCGGGCGGGGCGATGTGCAGCACCTGATCGCCGCGCGCGCCGTTCACGCGCGCCAGCGCGAAGTCCGCACCTTCAGACGCGATGGAGGCGTCGAGCAGCGCCGAAAATTCTTCGCCCGCATCGCGGGCGTTCAGCAGGGCGGCGCAGGAGTCAGCGGCAGGTGCAGACAGATCGGACGAGAACCGGCCATCGACGAAGACCCAACGCTCGTAACCTTTGAGGGGGGCGCTCAGGGCGATCGGGGCGCTGGACACGAAACCCGCATCAACCGCGTCCATCTTCGCCCTGGCCAGCGGCCGCAGGTTGGCATACCGCCAGTTCTCGTCCTTGTTGGTCGGCAATGCGATGGTCATCACGCGACCTCGAGCACCCAGTCGTAGCCGCGCTTCTCGAGCTCGTGCGCCAGGGCCTTGTCGCCAGAACGCGCGATCTTGCCGCGCGCCAGCACGTGCACCTGGTCGGGGACGATGTGATCGAGCAGGCGCTGATAGTGGGTGATCAGCAGCACACCGCGGTCGGCGGCGCGAAGTGAGTTCACGCCGCGCGCGACGACCTTCAACGCGTCGATGTCGAGACCCGAGTCCGTTTCGTCGAGCACCGCGAGCGCGGGCTCGAGTACCAGCATCTGCAGGATCTCATTGCGCTTCTTTTCGCCACCCGAGAATCCTTCGTTGACGCCGCGCGACAGGAAGCTCTCGTCCATCTGCATGAGCTTCATCTTTCCGCGCACGAGCTGCAGGAATTCATATGCATCGACTTCGGGCTGCCCTGACGCCTTGCGCTTGGCGTTCACAGCCGCCTTCAATAGATAGACGTTGTTGACGCCGGGGATCTCCACCGGGTACTGGAACCCCAGGAACATGCCGGCTCGCGCGCGCACTTCGGGTTCCAGGGTCAGAAGATCGAGGCCCTGGAATTTCACGCTGCCGCCGGTGATTTCGTAGCCGGGACGGCCCGCCAGCACATAGGCGAGGGTGCTCTTGCCCGAACCGTTGGGGCCCATGATGGCGTGCACTTCGCCGGCATTCACCGTCAGCGACAGTCCGTGCAACACATTTTTGCCGCCGACCTTGGCGGACAGGTTGGTTATCTCGAGCAAAGCGCTCATCCCACGGCTCCTTCCAGGCTCACGGCTAACAAGTTTTGCGCCTCCACGGCAAATTCCATCGGTAGTTCTTTCAATACGCTCTTGCAGAAGCCGCTCACGATCATGTTGACAGCGTCTTCTTCCTCGATGCCGCGCTGCAGGCAATAGAAGAGCTGGTCCTCGCTGATCTTCGAAGTCGACGCTTCGTGCTCCACCGTCGCGCTGGGGTTGCGCGTTTCGATGTACGGGAACGTGTGCGCGCCGCAGTCGGGACCCATCAGTAACGAATCACATTGCGTGAAATTTCGCGCGCCGTGCGCGGATGGCAGAATCTTTACCAAGCCGCGATAGCTGTTCTGTCCGTGGCCGGCCGAGATGCCCTTGGACACGATGGTGCTTTTGGTATTCGCGCCGATGTGGATCATCTTGGTGCCGGTATCGGCCTGTTGGTAATTGTTGGCCGTGGCCACGGAATAGAACTCGCCGACCGAGTTTTCGCCGCGCAGCACGCAGGACGGGTATTTCCAGGTGATGGCCGAGCCGGTTTCCACCTGTGTCCAGGAAATCTTGGAATTGCGGCCGCGGCATTCACCGCGCTTGGTGACGAAATTGTAGATGCCACCGACACCGTTCTCATCGCCCGGATACCAGTTCTGCACCGTGGAGTACTTGATCTGCGCGTCATCCTCGGCGATGAGCTCCACCACTGCGGCATGCAGCTGGTTTTCATCGCGCATGGGAGCCGTACACCCTTCGAGATAACTCACATGGCTGCCCGGTGCGGCGATGATCAGGGTGCGCTCGAACTGCCCGGTGTTTTTTGCGTTGATACGGAAATACGTCGACAGCTCCATGGGGCAACGCACCCCGGGCGGCACGTAGACGAACGAACCGTCGGAGAACACTGCGGAATTGAGTCCCGCGAAGAAGTTGTCGGTGTGCGGCACCACGGAACCCAGGTATTGCTCGATGAGGGCGGGGTGGTTAAGCACCGCGTCCGAGAACGAACAGAAGATGACGCCGGCTTCGGCCAGGCGTTCCTTGAAAGTGGTGGCGACCGACACGCTGTCGAACACTGCGTCCACCGCGACGCCGGCGAGGCGCGCCCGCTCGTGCAGCGGGACGCCTAACTTCTCATAGGTTGCCAGCAGCTTCGGGTCGACTTCATCGAGGCTCTTCGGCGCGTTCGGATCGCGCCGGGGCGCGGAGAAATAGGAGATGGACTGGTAGTCGATCTTGTTCACGCGCAACTTCGCCCAGTGCGGTTCGCGCATGGTGAGCCAGTGTCGATAAGCCTTGAGGCGCCATTCGGTCATGAATTCCGGTTCGCGCTTCTTGCGTGAGATGAAACGCACGACGTCTTCATCGAGCCCCGGGGGCAGGGTGTCCGAATCGATGTCAGTGACGAACCCGTGTCGGTAAGCCTTGCCGAGCAGCGCGTCGATTCCGTTCTCGACCGTTTTTGGATCCGAGCTCACGCCGTCACCTTCGAAGGGCGGATCAGTTGCTTCAGCTCGCGCTCGATGGGCACCGAGGGTGTCCGGCTGTCCATGCCGGCGAGCTGCGCCAGCGAAATTTCGTTGAGCGAACGGCGGATCGCCACGTTGAGGCGCTGCCAGGCCCGGCCGACTGAGCAGGTGTGCTCGATGCCGCAGTGCCCGGTGGCCGACGAGCATTCGGTGAGCGCGAGCGGTCCCTCGAGCGCGTCCAGGATGGTGGCGGCGCTGATGGCTTCCGGGTCGCGTGCGAGCTGGTAGCCGCCGTGGGTGCCACGTGTGGAGATCACCAGGCCGGCACGGTGAAGTTGCTTGAGCAGCTTGCTGACCGTGGGGGCGGCGATGTGCGTGCGCTCGGCGAGGCTGCCGGCGTTCTGCAGGCGCGACCGGTCGGAGGCCAAGGTGGCCAGAATGACCGTTGCGTAGTCCGTGAGCTTGCCGATCCTGAGCATTGTGGCGGTCCGGTTTCTGAGCCCCTTCCGGGACCCGTTTTAACTGGGACCAGTTTAGTACGGATTCAATGGTTCAGAAAGCCGCAGCGGTGTCCTTTTGCTATCCTTCGCGGCCAGTGAGCGAAAAGCAGTCGAAGATATCGAATGGATCGCCGGCGCAAGCCGGCGATGCCGTTATTGAGGTCCGTGATGTGTGCTTTTCTGTCGGTGGCCGCAAGATTTTCGATGGCCTCGACATCATGGCGCGCCGAGGCCGCATTACCGCGTTCATGGGCCCCTCCGGCACCGGCAAGACCACCTTGCTGCGACTCATCACCGGACAGGCCAAGGCACAGCGCGGCACCGTGCGAGTCTTCGGCGACGAAGTGTCGACGATGTCGAGCAAGGAGTTGTTCGCGTTGCGGCGTCGCATGGGCATGCTCTTCCAGAACGGCGCCTTGCTCACCGACGAAACCGTGTATGAAAACGTCGCGTTTCCATTGCGCGCGCACACCAAACTTCCCGAGTCGCTGATCCGTCAGCTCGTGCTCACCAAGCTGCATGCCGTCGGGCTGCGCGGTGCGGTGAATCTGACGCCGGCAGAGCTTTCCGGCGGCATGGCGCGGCGCGTGGCCCTCGCACGGGCCATCGTGATGGATCCGGACGTCCTCATCTACGATGAACCCTTCGTGGGTCTCGACCCGATTTCCATGGGCGTGATCTGCCGGTTGATCAAGCAGATGAACGAGGCGCTCGGCATTACCAGCATCGTCGTGTCGCACGACGTGCATGAACTCGCAACCATCGCGCACGACAGCTTTCTGTTGTCGTCGGGCAAGGTTGTCGCTTCCGGCACGCCTGGCGAACTGAATGCGAGCCAGGCTCCCGAAGTGCGTCAGTTCATGGGCGGCCTCGCCGATGGGCCGGTGCCCTTTCATTATCCGGCGCCCGAATACTTCCCGCAGTTGCTGGAGGAGCCATCGTGAGCGCCGATTCAGCGCCGATTGCGGCCCTGCGCACCATCGGCGCCATGACACTGTTCCTCGGGCAGGTGCTCGCGCGCCTCATACCTGCGATGGGCAAGCCCGGGCTCATCGTCAAGCAGATATACAACGCCGGCGCCCGTTCGCTGGTCATCATCATGTTGTCGGGATTGTTCGTCGGCATGGTGCTGGGGCTTTTGGGGTTCGACACTCTGCAGCGATTCGGCTCCGAGGACTCGCTCGGTGTGCTGGCGGCCCTGGGCATGCTCAAGGTGCTGGGGCCGGTGCTGACTGCACTGCTGTTTGCCGGCCGCGCCGGCACGTCGCTGACTTCGGAGATCGGGCTCATGAAGAGCACCGACCAGTTGACCGCCATGCAGATGATGGCCGTCGATCCGCTGCGCCACGTCGTCGCACCTCGCTTCCTGGGCGGCATCATCGCCATGCCACTGCTGGCGGCCACCTTCAGCGTCATCGGACTGTTCGGCGCGCAGCTCATCGGTGTGCAGCAGATGGGCGTCGACGTCGGCGCGTTCTGGTCGCAGACGCAGAACGCGGTCGATCTGCGCGACGTAACGGAAGGCATCGTCAAGAGTCTGGTGTTCGGCGTCGCCTGCAGTCTCATCGCGGTTTACGAAGGGTATAACAGCGAGCCGACTCCCGAAGGCGTGGGCCTTGCCACCACGCGCACTGTGGTCACCTCCTCGGTGATGGTGCTGCTGCTCAACTACCTGCTGACCGCGGCCTTCCTAACAAAATCCTGATCGGATCCGTCATGAAAAACTCACGCTCACTCGAAATCGGCACCGGACTGTTCGTTTTGCTGGGTTTCGCCGCACTGGCATTCCTCACCACGCAATTGCCCGGCACTTCACTCAACCTGGGTGGCAGCGACGGCGGCTACACCGTCACCGCCAGGTTCGACAACATCGGCGATCTCAAGCCTGGCTCGCCGGTCACCATGGCGGGCGTTCGAGTCGGTCGCGTGGAGTCAATCAGATTCGACCCCAAAGACTTCAAGGCGGCGGTCCTCTTGCGAATCGAGGATCAGTACCAGGAAATTCCCGAAGACAGCGATGCGAGCATCCAGACCGCCGGATTGCTGGGGGGCAAGTACATCGGCATCGGCCCGGGCGGTTCGGAAACCTTCCTCAAACAGGGTGGTCAAATCGAATTCACGCAGTCGGCCATCGTGCTCGAGAGTCTGGTCAACAAGTTCTTCGCCAATATGGCAAGCAGGGGCCCAGAAGAACAGACAAGTGAGCAGAAGGAAGACGCGCCGGCGGCACAGGAGCAGAAATGATGCGGGCGATGAAACAATTTGTTCAGGCTGGGTTCATTGCAGGTTTGTTAGCGGGCACCAGTGTGCACGCGGCCGAGGCCGCCAAACCGGTCCCGACTTCGGTTGACACCAGCGGTCCGTCGCAGCTCATCGAAAGCTCGGCCAACATGCTGCTGGGTGGCATCGACGCGCGCCGCGCGGAATTTCGCAAAGACCCCACCGGGCTCTATGAGCTCGTGGCCAACACCCTGTTGCCGCACTTCGACACGCCCTATGCGGCGCAACTCGTGCTCGGCCAGCACTGGCGCACCGCCACGCCCGATCAGCGCAAGCGCTTCATCGACGCATTCTACAAATCACTGCTCTACACGTACGGCGATGCCATGGTGGACTTCACTGGCGATCGCCTGAGGGTGCTCCCCACCAAGGTGGCGCCCACCGACGAACGCGCTACGGTTCGCACCGAGATCAAGCGGTCGAATGGCACCAAGGTTGGCGTGAATTACAGCCTGCGCAAGGTGGGTGGCGAGTGGAAAGCCTGGGACGTGGTCATCGACGGCATCAGCTATGTGAAGAGCTACCGCGAAGACTATGGCGCGGAAGTACAGCAGAAGGGCCTCGATGCCGTCATCACACGCCTGGAAGCCAAGGCGCAGAGCGCCAAGTCCGCCAAAACCTGACTCATGAGCGGGGAGGCGAGGCAAAACGTGCGTGTTGGAATCAGCGAGCCCACTTCGGGTCGCGTCACTGTCACGGGCGACCTCACGTTTGCCAGCGCGCGTGAGGCACGGCAGATCGGCATCCTCGTGCTCGAAAGCTCGCGCGCCGAGCGAATCGTCATCGACTGCAGCGGGGTCACGCGTGCGGACAGCGCGGGCCTTGCGGTGCTGCTCGACTGGCTGGCGTGGGGCCGGCGCAAGTCGCGGGTGGTGCAACTTGAAAACTTGCCGGCATCACTCGTGGCCATCGCCAGGATCAGCGAAGTCGACGTATTGCTGCAAGCCGCCGGCTGACTACAGCGCGCCGGCTCGATAGTCGCGCAGCAGGTCGCGCAACGTTTGCGACTCCTCGACCGAAGGCTTCACCAGCTCATCGAAGGTCAATCCCTTCTGGTCGAGCAGGTATTCAACGAGCACGCGTGAGAGGTAGTAACACGTGTGCCAGAAGTCATCATTTTCGTCCTTCAGATAGGACTTGCCGATGCAGTCGTAGCGCATCGGCTCGAAATCACCCTGTGAGTTCTTCAGCAACCGCGTATCTGCGGCGAGGAAGCGGGCCACGCTCGCGTGCAGCGAGTACCCGGTCTGCGAGCGACCCGCAGACATCGCGACATACTCTGGATACCCTTCCGCCTTCCACATCGGCAGGCGAGCAGTGTCAGCGAACCTGAGTCTCGCCAACACCAGCGTGTGCGCCGCTTCGTGAGTCAGGATATGTGTGAGGTTGAGACGTCCCGGCCAGCCGGGCCGGAGAAGCGCATCGTGTGCGACATCCGCAACATCAAACGTGACGATGTGGCTCACGTACGGCGGCCAGCTCGCGTTGTAGTTGGGTGACGGTTTCATGCCGATCGTGCGAAACACGATTTCGGCACGCGCGTTCTGCAAGGCGCCAAACATCCGGTTGCCATGCCCGAAGAAGATGTGATGCGTGAGCGCAGGATCGTTGATCGCGCTCGTCGCGAGCCGTCGGTCGATCTCGCGCAGGACGGGCTCGAGGCTGCCGCTTAAGTCCTCATCGGAGTAGGCGATCAGGTTTCCCTGCTCGAGTTTGTGTGCAAACAGGAAGCCGGGGAACAGCAGCAACCCCACGAAGGTGCCGAGCAGCAGCATGAGGCCGCCGAACGTCCATCCGGACACCTTGAGAAGTTTGCGGAGTTTCGGGTGCATTCAGCGCACGAGTATGCGGGAATCGACGTGACGCACGTCGCCAACGCCCGTCAGAGCCATCGAAACCTGGAACTCGCGGCGGATGAGGTTGAGCGCCAGCGTCACACCCGCGCCGCCCTGGGCTGACAACCCGTAAAGAAACGCCTTGCCGATGAGACACGCGCGCGCACCTAGCGCCAGCGCCTTCAGCACGCATTGTCCCGAGGTGATGCCACCATCGAGCAACACTTCGCAGCGGCCGGCGACGGCATCGAGCACGCGGGGCAGAGCGGCAATCGTCGAGGTGGCGCCGTCGAGCTGACGGCCGCCATGATTCGAGACGACGATGGCATCGACGCCCGCGTCCTGCGCCAGCCGCGCGTCCTCGGCGTCGAGAATGCCCTTCAGGATGAGCTTGCCCGGCCAGCGATCTCGCACCCACCCCACGTCCTTCCAGGAGATGGAGGGG
>DASTTJ010000410.1:0-10973 GCA_035760205.1 Steroidobacteraceae bacterium
GTGTGCAATCGCAAGGGCATCACGCTGATCTCGCTCGACAGCCCCGGCATGTGGCACCAGGTCGGCTTCATGGCCGACGCGTTTGCGGTGTTCAAGGAACACGGCATGTCGGTGGACCTGGTGTCTACCTCGGAAACCAACGTGACCGTGTCGCTCGATCCGGCCGCCAACACGCTGGACGGCGAATTGTTGGGCAAGCTGCAGCGCGATCTCTCGAAGCTGTGCGGCGTGCAGGTCATCGGTCCGTGCGCATCGGTCTCGCTGGTCGGCCGCAATATTCGGGCGATCCTCCATAAGCTCGGCGACGCCTTTGCGCTGTTCGAGGAACAGAAGATCTACCTGCTGAGCCAGGCGGCCAACGACCTGAACTTCACGTTCGTGGTGGACGAGAACCAGGGCGATCGCCTGGTCGAGCAGTTGCACGATCTGCTGATCCGTCCGCTGCCGGGCGACACCGTCATGGGTCCGACCTGGGAGCAGTTGTTCGCCAAGCCGCAAGATGTGGCCGCGCGTGCCCAGCCCTGGTGGGGTGTGAAGCGCGAGGCGTTGTTAGACAAACTGGCGGAACGTGACTGCGCGTATGTCTACGATCTCGCGCAGGTGGAGTCGGCAGCGAAAGCGGTCACGGGCATCAAGTCCATCGGCCGGGCGTTGTTTGCGCTCAAGGCGAACCCGCATCCGGACATCCTGCGCACGGTAGCTGCCGCCGGTCTCGGTTTCGACTGCGTATCGCTCGCGGAGATCGAGCATGTGCTGGCTTGCGTGCCTGGCATTGCGCCCGAGCGGATCCTGTTCACGCCGAACTTCGCGCCGCGCCCGGAGTACGAGCGCGCGCTCGCGCTCGGCGTGCACGTCACGATCGACAACCTGTTCGTGCTGCAGCACTGGCTCGACGCCTTCAAGGGAAAGAGCGTGTTCCTGCGCATCGACACCGGCATCGGCCGCGGCCATCACCACCACGTGAAGACCGCGGGAGCTCAATCCAAGTTCGGTATTCCGGCCGAAGAGCTCGAAGAAGTCGCGCGCCTTGCGAAGTCGGGTGGTGTGACGATCGACGGTTTACATGCGCACGCCGGCAGCGGCGTCTTCGACGTCGACAACTGGACGCAGGTCGGTTCGGTGCTCGTGGGCCTGGTGAAGCGATTCCCGGACGTGAAGTTCATCGACGTGGGCGGCGGTCTCGGCGTGCCCGATCGCGTCGAGGGTCGCGAGCTCGATCTCTCGCGGCTCGATGCGGCGCTCGGCAAAGTGGCGAGTGCGATTCCCGGTGTCACCCTGTGGCTCGAGCCCGGGCGATATCTCGTGGCGAACGCCGGGGTCTTGTTAGCCCGCGTGACGCAGACCAAGGTCAAGAGCGGAATCCGTTACGTGGGTGTGGCCACCGGAATGAATTCCCTCATCCGCCCGGCGCTCTATGGCGCGCATCACGACATCGTGAACCTCACCCGGTATGGCGAGCCGGCGAACATCTCAGCGAATGTGGTGGGTCCGATCTGCGAGAGCTCGGACTTCCTGGGACACGACCGGCTGCTGCCGGAATGTCATTCGGGAGATGTGTTGCTGATCGCGACCGCAGGCGCTTACAGCCATGCGATGTCGTCGAACTACAATTTGCGTGAGCCCGCGGAAGAGCTGCTGCTGTAGCCCTTCAATCGGTATTGGATTCGTCGGCGCCGGGAGAGCTGTTCATCATCCGGGCCTCCAGTTCCTGCCGGTCGAGCTCGCGTTTCATCAAGGTGTCGAATCGTCTGAGTTGCGCGTCGGAAAGAATCGGCGCGGCAGCGGCATGCATGCGTTCATTGGCCGCCTGGAGCAGCGCCAGCTCGCGCTCAGCGTATTGCTCCACGATCGGGCCGGTTTCCGAGTGGGTCGAAGCGCGATACTCCTGTTGCTCTTGGTGCAGCCGGTTGCGCTCCACGTGCAGCGCCGCAATGAGCGGCTCCAACTGGTCATCACGGATCGTGTCCGCGCCGGTGAATTGCGGCCGCATCCGATCCACATAACCTCGCGTGGAGCGGCTCTCCATGTAGTCCTGAAACCGCGCATATTTTTCTTCACCCAACAATTCGCGAAATTTCGCCTCGTCCTCGCGTTTATCCTGCTCGTTCAGCGCCCGTTGCTGCTGCGCAAATTCCTGGGTCATGGGTTTCAGCATCGGGCGGTCGATCCAGCTCAAATGCCGATCGATCCCGATCTCGACGATTGCGTCGGCCTCATCCGGTGTGAAGCCGAGGAGGCGAATGACGTTCTCGCGCCGCCGGACATGGAGCAGGCGCTGCTGGGCGCGCCATGCTTCACGATATTGGGGTTCCTGCAGCATCCGGCGCTGCGAGGCTACGGCGCCCTCCCGCCCGTCGGGCTCGACACTCGGCGAGGACGATGTCGCGAGATGGGTACTGCGCTTCTCGGCGGTGGTCGACGCAGAAACGGGCGACCCAGCGCCAGGAACGGGTACCGACATCGGCACTTCACGGGCTGCGACGGGGCTTGGGACCGATGCGGCGCGCGCGGTGAGATCGGCGTTTCGCGCACGTTCGTCGCGCCACTCGCCCCACAGCCAAAAAGACACAGCGGTGGTGCCCAACAACGCCAGACTTAGAATGGATTCCGACCTGCGCATTACGGTCTCCCCGCGATGGCGGAAAGTGCGAGGGGCGGAATTCTACGCCGGCGGCCGGCTAGTTTGGCGAGTAGCGAGACGGGCGAAGGCCTGCGGGGCTACTCGCCGCGGGCTGCTCGTTTGCGCGATATCTCCTCCCACGGATTGAGCTTCCAGCGCTGCAACTCGTAGCTGAAGACTTTGCTGGTTACCGCGGGATCTTCGCTGACGATTAGTCGTGCGGCTGCGTCGGTCTGCGCCTCGAAAACCGCCGCGCCGCCACTCTCATCCGTGAAACCGCCGGCACCGAGCAGAATCCCTTTGCGATGCAGCTGGATGTAGTAGTTGAAGTGATCGAGCATCTTTTCCTGTTCCCGCATCGGCTTGCCTTCCACCCAGCTGGGTCCGCGCTGGTACACCACGAGGTAGGTGGTGCGGGTCGCGCTCAATGGAGCGAGTGCGACGTCGGGACCAGACCCGGCGCTCACGGTGAAGGCAGCGCATGCAGCGGCCACGGCTGCGGCGATGGCCATCCATGTTCGCTGGAAGCGTCGGAGTCCAGATCGCATGTGATGTTTCCTCAGTCAGTGGTTGGCTCGAGACCTCAATGTTGCGGCCCGAAGCAGGGACATGCCTGCGCTGATGGATGCTCAGCGCATCTGATGCCGCGATTCCAGCTGCCTTACTACCTGCGTCAGCGAAACTCCGCGTGCGCGCAACAGTACCAGCACGTGGAACAACAGATCCGCCGTTTCCTCGACGATCTTGTCGTCGCTTTGAGCCACCGCGGCCAGGGCAAGTTCCACGCCTTCTTCGCCCACTTTCTGTGCGACGCGGGAAATGCCTTTCTCGAGTAAACGCGCGGTGTAGCTCGTCTCGGGCTTCTCCGTGGCGCGCTGCGCAATGACGGACTCCAGTTTTGCGAGAAAGCCAATGCGAGTGGCCGCGGTACGCGGGTCATCGCCGAAGCAGGTGAGGGTGCCGTTGTGGCAGGCGGGTCCACGCGGTCGTGCCGTCACCAACAAGGTGTCGTGGTCGCAGTCGAGAGCGATGTCGACCACATCGAGCGTATGGCCGGTGGTTTCGCCCTTTTCCCAAAGGCGTTGTTTGCTGCGGCTGAAGAACACCGCGCGGCCGCGTGTCATGGTCTGTTCGAGCGCTTCGCGATTCATGTATGCCATCATGAGTACGGCGCCGGTGTCGGCGTCCTGCACGATCGCGGGCACGAGGCCATCGCCCTTGGCGAAATCGATGCGATCGATTTCCAACGCAATGCTCATAGGCGCATCTCGATGCCGGAAGCGGCGAGTGTGGTTTTGAGATCGGGAATGGCAATGGCGCCGGAATGAAACACGCTGGCCGCCAGCGCCGCATCCACCGATGCCTTTTCGAATACGTCAATGAAATGCTGGGGCGCACCGGCGCCGCCCGAGGCCACCAGCGGCACGTCGCACACCTCGCGGACGGCTTTGAGCTGCGTGACGTCATAGCCGCGGCGAACGCCGTCGTTAGTCATGCAGTTCAGCACGATCTCACCTGCGCCGCGCTCCTGGACTTCTTTCACCCACGACAACGTGTCGCGTCCGGTGTTGCGAGAGCGATTCGGATCGCCGGTGAACTGGAACACGCGATACCCCTCCGCGAGGCTGGCGCTGTCGATGCCGATGACGACGCATTGCGAACCGAAGCGCGACGCGAGTTCTTCGATGAGACCCGGATTGGCGATGGCAGGGGAGTTGATCGAAATCTTTTCTGCGCCCGCGTTCAGCACCGCCTCGGCGTCTTCGACCGAACGTATGCCGCCGGCGACGCAGAAGGGGATGTCGAGGATGCCGGCGACGCGACTGACCCAATTGCGGTCAACGCTTCGCCCTTCGGGGCTGGCAGTGATGTCGTAGAACACGACTTCGTCCGCGCCCTCGTTGCGGTAGCGTTCGGCGAGCACCAGGATGTCGCCCACGATCTGGTGATCGCGAAAGCGAATTCCCTTGACGACCTGGCCGTCGCGGACGTCTAGGCAGGGGATGATGCGTTTGGCAAGAATGGACCTAACTCCTTCGGATCGATCAGTTCTTCGAGCAGCGCTTTGCCGCTGATGGCGGCAGCACTCCCCACGGCGGCGAGCGCGGCGAGATCCGCCGCGGAACGCACTCCGCCGGAAGCCTGCCAGGCGATCTGCGGATAACGCTTCACGCCTTCGGCGTAGAGCGCCACGGCGGGGCCTTGCAAGGCGCCGTCGAGCTCCGCATCGGTGCACAACACGTGTTTCAGTCCGTGCGGCAGATACGACTCGATGGCTTCCCAGAGGGTGAGTTTGGATTCCTTCGTCCAGCCGCGCGTGAGTACGCGGGGAATGCCTTGCGCATCGTGGCGGATGTCGAATGCGAGGCCTATCTTCTCGGCCCCATATCGCTCGAGCCAACCTTGCACTTCAACGGGCGATTCCACCGCGGCACTGCCAACGATGACGCGGTCGATGCCATGGCGCAGCAGGTCGTCGACCACCGCGGTAGAGCGGACGCCGCCCCCCACCTGGATGTTGAGCGCACGCTGCGATGCGAGGCGCACGATGACGCTGCGGTTGGCAAGCCGGCCGTCTTTCGCGCCGTCGAGATCGACGACGTGCAGCCAGTTGGCGCCGAGCGCGCGATAACGCAGCATCAATTCATGCGGCTCGAGGTCGTAGCGCGTTTCCGCGTCGAAGTTGCCCTTGAGAAGCCGCACGCAGCGGCCGCCGCGAAGATCAATGGAGGGAATGAGTATCATTTTGTGCTTGGGGTAATGCCTTCAGGCTTGTGCTTTCAAAAAATTGGCGAGGATGCGCGCGCCGACCACGCCCGAACGTTCGGGGTGAAACTGCGTGCCGCAGAAATTATCGCGGCGCGCGACGGCCGTGAAACTGCTGCCGTAATCCGTAGTGGCGACGGTCCAGGTGCCCGCGGGAACGGCGTAGCCATGCACGAAGTAGACGTAGTCGAGTGAACCCACTCCATCGAGCAGTGGATCGGGTTTCGTCTGGTTGAGCTGGTTCCATCCCATGTGCGGAACCGGAAGGCCCGGCGCGAATTGCAGCCGCTCCACGTTCCCCGGAATCACGGCAAGTCCATTGGCCGGACCTTCCTCGGAAGCGTCGAACAGGATCTGCATGCCGAGGCAGATGCCTAACAACGGTTGTTTGAGCGTCGGGATCAGCTTGTCGAGGCCAGTGGACCGCAGGCGGGCCATGGCGTTGTGCGCCGAGCCCACACCGGGAAGCAGGACGCGCGTTGCGCGCTGGATCACGCCCGGATCGCTGGTGACGACCGAATCCGTTCCAAGACGCGAGAGCGCGGCGCGCAACGAGGCGATGTTGGCCCCGCCGCTATCAATAATGGCCAGGGGCGCGCTCACAGAACTCCCTTGGTGGTCGGCAGCTCTTCGCCTTCACGGCGCAACGCCATCCGCAACGCGCGGCCCACACCCTTGAAACAGGCTTCGATCATGTGGTGCGTGTTCTCGCCGACGATGGTGACATGGATCGCGGCCTTGAGACTCTCGGCCAGCGACTTGAAGAAGTGAGGTACGAGCTCGGTAGGCAGTCCGCCGACCGCCTCGCGCGCGAATTTTCCTTCGAACACCCCGTATGAGCGACCGGAGAGATCGATCGCCACCCGCACCTGGGCTTCGTCCATGGGCAGCATGAAGCCGTAACGCGCCAGGCCGAGCTTGGCGCCCAGTGATTCGCGCAGCGCTTCGCCTACGGCGAGCGCGCAGTCTTCGACGGTGTGATGCTCGTCGATCTCGAGATCACCGTGGCACTTGAGCTCGAGCGAGAAGCCCCCGTGTTTGGCAAGCTGCTCCAGCATGTGATCGAAGAAACCGATGCCGGTCGAAATGGTGATCGGCCCGGTGTTGTCGAGGTTTACCGTGACGTGAATGTCGGTTTCTTTGGTGGTGCGCCGGATCGTCGCACGGCGTTCCGTGAGCTCGCGCAGGATCGACTGCCACGTCTCCCACTTGTTTCCGTGACGGCGAACCAGCAATCCGCGAACGCCGAGATTGCGTGCGAACTCCATGTCCGTCTCGCGATCACCGATCATCGCGCTGCCGGCGAGGTCGACTTCGCGCTCACGCACCCAGTCGTCTACGAGTCTGGTCTTTGGCTTGCGGCAATCGCAGCCGTCTGCCTTGCGATGCGGGCATACGAATACCGCATCGAACTCGACGTCCTGGGAGCTGAACGAATCCATCATGAACTGATGCGGCACGTCGAAAGCAGCCTGCGGAAAACTCTCACTGCCGAGGCCATCCTGGTTAGTGACCATCGCGAGCTTGAAGCCCGCCTTCTGCGCCTGTCGAAGCGCGGCGAACACACCGGGCATGAAGCGGATTTTTTCGATGGCGTCGACCTGCTCGTCAGGCGGCTCCTCGATGAGAGTGCCGTCGCGGTCGACGAACAGCACGCGGGTCTTGCTCATGCCAGGCTCCGGATCAGGCGATCGTTTTGTTCGGGTGTGCCCACCGAGATGCGCAACGACCGCGGCGAGACGCTGCGCATGTCGCGTATCAGAAGCTTTGCCGCGCGCGCAGCGCCGAGCACGTTCTCTGCGTCGGAGAAATCCACGAGCAGGAAGTTGGCGACACTGGGCCAAATCCTATTCACGGGTTTGCAGATTGCCAGCGCGGCACGCAAGCGCTCGCGCTCCACCCGAATCTGCGCCACGCGCTCGCGCTGAATGGCGAGCTGGGGATCAGCGAGCGTGGCCAGCACCGCTTCGATGGTGAGCTGCGGGATGGAATAGGGCGGGATTACTTTGGTCAAAAGCGCGACGATTTCGGGCGCGGCGATCAGCGAACCGACGCGCGCGCCTGCCAGGCCAAACGCCTTGGACAAGGTGCGCAACACCACGAGATTCGGAAACCGCGCCAGTGCCGCGGTCAATGAAGCGTCGCCCGAGAATTCGATGTACGCCTCGTCGACCACCACCAGCGAACGGTCCGCGAGCGCAACCAGCAAGTGTTCGATGGCACCGGGCTCCATCGCGTTGCCGGTGGGGTTGTTAGGTGAACACAGAAACACGATCTTCGTGTTGACATCGCAGGCCGCCAGCACCCGAGCAGTATCGAGCGCGAAACCGTGCTCCGGCAACAGTGGAGCTTCGCGCACTTCGGCACCCTGGATGCGCGCTGCCACGGCGTACATGCCAAAGGTGGGCGGGCAGATGACGACGTTGTCGACACCGGCGCGGCAGAAGCCGCGTACCAGCAGGTCGATCGATTCATCGCTGCCGCGGCCCGGCAGAAGCTGCTGTTCCGAAACCCCATACAACGCAGCCATTCTCTGCGCGAGTATATGAGGGTGCGGCTCCGGGTAGCGATTGAGACCGGCCAGTGAACGATCGGTTTCGGCGCGCCAGGGCAATTCGTTGGCATGCAGCCGGTCAAAGGCCGGATCCCAGCTCGCGTGTGAATACGCCTTGAGCGCGATGATGTCGGGACGCGCCAGCGAGAGAATGCCGGTCATGCGGCACCTCCGGCCAACGTGTCCAACCGCACGCGTACCGCATTGCCGTGTGCGTCGAGGCCTTCCATGTCGGAGAGCGTAATGGCGGTGGGTCCCAGGGCGCGAAGTCCATCGGCACTGAGTTCCTGCACGGTGATTCGCTTCTGGTAGTCGAGCAATGAAACTCCACTGTAGCTGCGCGCGTAGCCGAAAGTGGGCAAAACGTGGTTGGTGCCCGAGCAATAGTCGCCCATGGACTCCGGCGACCATTCACCGAGGAACACCGAGCCGGCGCACGACACCTGCGCGAGCAGCGCGCGTGGGTCGCGAGTCTGGATGATCAGGTGCTCGGGCGCGTATTCATTGGAAACTGCGAGGGCTGCCGCGAGATCCGTGACGATGATGCAACGGCTGTTGGCCATCGATTGCGCGACGATGTCGCGCCGGCTCAGCGCCGCAACCTGCAGCGCAATTTCTTCGTTCACCGACGCAGCCATGCGCGTCGAGGGCGTCACCAGGATCACCTGCGCGATGGTGTCGTGTTCGGCCTGCGCCAGCAGATCGGCGGCAACGAACTTCGCGCTGGCGAGTTCATCGGCGATGACCAGGACTTCTGACGGGCCCGCCGGCAGATCGATAGCGGCGCCAGCGGGATCGGCCGCGACGATCTGTTTGGCGGCGGTGACCCAGGCGCTGCCGGGGCCGAAGATCTTGTCGACTTTGCGAACGCTTTCGGTGCCGAAAGCGAGAGCGGCGATCGCCTGCGCGCCTCCCATCTTGTACACCGTGTCCACGCCGCAGAGCTCCGCGGCGACGAGCACGGAAGCGTGCAGCCTGCCGTCCGGCCCGGGCGAGCTGGCGATCGCGCGCGCCTTGCAACCGGCGATGCGCGCGGGAACGGCGAGCATGATGGCGGTGGAGGGCAGCGGGGCTGAACCCGCGGGGACGTACAGACCCACGCTTTCGATGGGCCGCGTGATGCGTTCGCAACGCACGCCCGGCATCGTCTCTACGGACAAGGGCGAAGAAACTTGCGCTTCGTGAAAGTATGCGACGTTGGCGACCGCGCGCTCGAGCGCCGCGATCTGCGCGGCCGACAGAGCGGCACGCGCCTCGCGAAATTCCTCGGGCGTCACGCGCAAATTGTCGAGAGACGCGCCCCCGAATTGTGCAGTGAGGCGGCGTATCGCCGCGTCACCCTCGGTGCGCACGGCGGCAATGATGCTCGCGGCCTGGCGAAAAACTTCTTCACGACTGTCGGCCGCGGGGCGTGACAGCGCCGCGCGTCGCGCGTCGGGTGAAGCAGTGTTCCAGTCGATGACCTTCATTTTCAGACCAGCATCTTCTCGACGGGCAGCACCAGCAACGAACTCGCTCCGGCCTTCTTCAGGCTCTCGAGCGTTTCCCAGAAGACGTTCTCGCGGCACACCGCGTGAATCGCCACTTTGTCATTGGACCCTTCCAAAGGGATGATGGTGGGGAATTCGCTGCCAGGAAGCAGGCGGCGAATTTCCGGCAACGCCGAGCGTGGGGCGTGGAGCATGATGTACTTGCTCTCGCGTACCTGCTGAACACCATCGATGCGGGCCAGTATCCGCTCGACCCACTCTTGTTTGGCGGGCGATAGCGCCACCGGAGTGCGGATGAGGAGGGCCTGGCTCTCGAGCACGGTTTCCACCTCGCGCAGGTGATTGGCCTGTAGCGTGGAACCTGTGGAGACGAGGTCGCAGATCAGATCGGCACGGCCAAGACGCGGCGCTATTTCCACGGCGCCGGACAACGTGACGATGTCCGCCGTGATGGCGCGCTCCCGCAGGTAGCGCTCGAGCGTGAATGGGTAGGTGGTGGCGATGCGTTTGCCGGCGATGGACCGTGCGCCTTCGTAGCTGAATCCCTCGGGCACGGCGAGCGACAGGCGGCAGCGGCCATAATCGAGCGGCCGAAGTTCCGTGAAGGTTGCGGCGTGCCCGCGCGAGATGAGCTCCAGTCGCTTTTCCTCCAGCACGTTGCGTCCGACGAGACCGAGATCGCAGACGTCTTCCTGCACGAGATCGGGAATGTCGTCGTCGCGCACGAACAGCACGTCGAGCGGCATGTTCTCGCCAAAGCCCATGAGTTGATCGCGTCCGCGTGAGAGCTTGAGCCCGCAGCTCTTGAGCAACTCGAGACACGGATCGGTGAGCCGCCCCGATTTCTGAATGGCGAGTTTGAGACGGTCTTTGTCGATGGTAGGTGTCATGGTTTCAGTTGGCTCGGGCGGCGGGAACTCAGGCGTGGCGCTGGAGGCGATTGACGGCGAGCGAATAACCGCCGTTGCCATCCGCGAGGCAACGCGCCACACGTCCGATGGTGGTGACGCTGACGCCAGTCAGGCGATGAATCTCGCGATAGGGGACGCCTTTCTGCAGCCAGTCCACCACCGCCCAGCGATCGGCGATCGCCTGGAGTTCAGCGGGCGTGCACAGATCGCGAAAGAAGGCGCGGCACTCATCCACGGTTTTAAGCGTCAGCACGGCAGCGAAGAGGCTGCGCTCGGAAAGCGCCTCCTGGCGGGCCGTGACGTTGCGGTGCTGTTTCATTGAATTAATGTACTAGCGCGTTAATACGGTGGCGCATTAGACCCGCGCCACCGCACAAAAGCAAGCCCGGGCGCTTGCGTGGGAGTGAACCGGCTCATAGAATTCGCGCACTCATCGAGACCGGCTGAGGGATAAGGCCCGAAGACGCCGGGGCAACCGCCACACACGTGGAAAGGTGCCACTTCCTGCGGAATTGTCTTAACCACGATTCCGGCAGATGAGCAGCCTTTCGCCGCCTGGTTTCCCGGGCAGCGCAGGTGCCGTGCATACCGCGCGGCGGCTCTCGAGTGTCTTGGCTGGGTACAGCTTTGGA
>DASTTJ010000411.1:0-2815 GCA_035760205.1 Steroidobacteraceae bacterium
CAGTCCGAAGCGATTGCGCGCAACCTGTTCGAGATGTCCGTCATGGGCATACCCATCATCAGCTGCGTGATCGGCGAGGGCGGTTCGGGTGGCGCGCTTGCCATTGGTGTTTGCGACCGGCTGCTGATGCTGCAGTTCTCCACCTACTCGGTCATTTCTCCGGAAGGCTGCGCATCCATCCTGTGGAAGAGCGCTGACAAGAAGGAAGTGGCGGCCGACGCCATGAACCTGACGGCCGACCGGCTGTTCAAGCTCAAGCTCGTCGACGAAGTCCTCCCTGAGCCCGTCGGTGGCGCGCATCGCAATGCAGACGCGGTGGCCGCCACCATCAAGGGCGCGTTGCTGAAATATCTGGGCGAACTCCAGAAGCTGCCACCCGATAAGTTGCGGGCTGCGCGAAATACCCGCATCGACGGCTTCGGCGTGTTCAGCGAAGTCGCCAACTAGCAGCGCACCGGGATGGCTGAATTGCCGCCGGGTGGAGAATTTGCGCGGCGTACAGCGTGGGTTCCGGGTTTTTTCATCTCGCTCCTCGTGTGGTTCGGCTTTCTGGTCTTGCCCCTGTTCCTGTTTTTTGCCGCACCCGGGCTCGCCCTGCTCATGGGTTACACAGTGATGCCGTGGACCGGGTGGGCATATCCATTTTTGTTGCTGTCGTCGGCGCCCATACTCGGGATGCTGCTGACGCTGGTGCAGATTTTCATCGTCTCGGCGGTCTTCGGCCGGGTGACTGCGGCCCGCGGTCGTGGCGAGCAGTTCCTCATCGCAATCGCTTTGTTCGCGATCGTCATGATCGTCATGAAATTCCTGGGACCGCACCTCGGACTCACCATGCCGCGCGTACGGATGTAGCGTGGCCAGCGCCTTGCCCGACATCGTTTCGACCATCACTGCGCTGACAGGTCCCAGACCTCGAGTGATCGTGGCTTTCAGCGGAGGCCTGGACTCGACGGTGCTGGCGCACCTGCTGGTGAAGCAGCGACGCAAACTGGGAAACCTCCGACTCGCGCACGTGGATCACGGGCTGCAGGCGGCGAGTGGTGAATGGAGCCGCCACTGCGCGCGGCTGGCCCGCCAATGGCGTATCCCGATCGTCTTGCTCGAGGCCAGCATCGCGCGGGGAAAGGAATCACCGGAAGCCGCCGCGCGTGAGGCGCGCTACGCCTTGCTGGCCAAGGCATCGGAGCCCGGTGAGGTGCTCGTCACTGCCCAGCATCGAGACGATCAGGCTGAAACTCTGCTGCTGCAGCTGCTTCGCGGCGCCGGTGTTACAGGTCTCGCTGCAATGCCGGCATTCGCCCCTTTCGCACGCGGTTTCATCGCGCGTCCATTGCTCGACATGCCTCGCACACAAATCGAGGCGATTGCCCGCAGGGCGCAACTCCGCTGGATCGAAGACCCGTCCAACGACGACACGCGTTTCTCTCGCAACTACCTGCGCCACCGACTGATGCCGCTGATCCGCGAGCACTGGCCGGGCGCGGATAAGGCGCTGGTGCGCAGCGCCGCGCTTATGGCCGAGGCTGCTGCCTTGCTCAACGAAAGGGCAGCACAGGACCTCGCACGCCTCGCGGATGGTGACGGCCTCTCGGTGCGCGCGCTCCGCGCCTTGCCCATGGCGCGTCGTCGCAATGCGCTTCGCGCCTTTATTGCCCGCCACGGGGTCGAGATGCCAGAGGCGTCGCGCCTTAGGGAAATGTCCGGGCCACTGCTCGAGGCGCGTGTGGATGCGCAGCCGGAAGTAGCTTGGTCTGCGACGCGCATCGTGCGACGGAGCGGCCGCCTCGAACTTCAGAGTTCCCGTAAGCCCCCGCGCAAATTCGTTGCGAAATCATGGCGCTGGCGAGATGACCGCCGACTGATTCTGGAAGATGGCGCGCTCGATCTTCAGGACGATGCCGAAGGTCCCATCGATCTCGCGCTGCTGCCCGAAGTGCTCGAGCTGCGCGCAAGGTCGGGTGGCGAGCGGTTGCGGCCGAGCGCACGCGCGCGAACTGCGACGCTCAAGTCGCTGTTGCAGAACGCGAAGGTGCCCGTCGATGAGCGCGCTAGTCTGCCGTTGCTGTTTGCGGGCGACCGTCTGATCGCGGTAGGTGCTCGCTGGGTCGACGCGTCGATCGCTGCGAATGTCAAATCCCGGCGGCGCGCGCGCCTCCAATGGGAAAAAGAGACGGGGTCAGACCCCATTTAATTTCCGATTCGACGGTCGATTTGTTAACCTGCCGGCCCGACGCGATCCTTCTTCTCTCACGCGGCGGTACCCCTCATGACCAGATTTGTATTCGTCACTGGTGGCGTCGTTTCCTCTTTGGGAAAAGGCATCGCCGCCGCGTCGCTTGGCGCCATTCTCGAAGGCCGCGGTCTCAAGATCGCCATGGTCAAACTCGACCCGTACATCAATGTGGATCCGGGCACCATGAGCCCGTTCCAGCACGGTGAAGTGTTCGTCACCAATGACGGCACCGAGAGCGACCTTGACCTCGGACACTACGAGCGCTTCGTGCGCACGACCACGGGCCGCCACAGCAACTTCACCACCGGCCGCATCTACGAACGTGTGATCGCCAAAGAGCGTCGCGGCGACTATCTCGGTGCCACGGTTCAGGTCATCCCGCACATCACCGACGAGATCAAACGCAGCATCATGCTCGGCGCGGGCGATTCCGACGTCTGCATGGTGGAAATCGGCGGCACGGTCGGCGACATCGAGTCCCTCCCGTTTCTGGAAGCCATCCGTCAGCTCGGTGTCGAGCTCGGACGCAACAATTGCGTGTTCCTGCATCTCACGCTGGTGCCCATTGTCGGGGGCTCGGGC
>DASTTJ010000412.1:0-7019 GCA_035760205.1 Steroidobacteraceae bacterium
GTTTCAAGTGAAGGCGTGGCGGAGCCAAGCACCACCGGCGCGCCGGCGCGTTGCGCGCGCAGGATGGCGAGGTCGCGCGCGGAGTAACGAAATCCACTCTCATGCTGCTTGAACGAGGCGTCGTGCTCCTCGTCGACGATGATGAGTCCGAGATCCTTGATCGGCGCGAACACGGCCGAGCGCGTGCCGAGCACGATGCGTGCCTCGCCGGACACGCATTGACGCCAGGCCGCGAGGCGCTCGGTGTCGGTCAGCGCGGAGTGCAGCACGGCAACGGGAACCGCAAAACGTTCGCGGAAACGTCCGACGAGCTGCGGCGTGAGTCCGATCTCCGGCACGAGCACCAGCGCGCGCTGGCTGCGCCGCAGCGTTCGCTCGACGGTGTGCAGGTAAACCTCGGTCTTGCCGCTGCCGGTGATTCCGTACAGCAGGAAAGGCACGAAACACGCGTGCGCCGCATCGATGGCGTGAACCGCAGCCGCTTGTTCATTGCTCAGTTCCGGACCCGTGCCGCGAATCAGGTCCGTGCCCGTGGCCTCGACCGGCAGGTCTTCCGCATTCTCCGCCGACGACGCGAAGCCTCGAGCCACCAGCGCGCGCATTGGCGTGCGCCAGTCGTCGAACTTCTCCGCCAGCGCATCGCTCGTCACTCCATCCCCGGTGCGCAGAGCGTCGAGCAGTTCACGCTGGCGTGGCGCGCGTTTCAGCGAATCGAAAGCCGCGAGCCCCGCCTCGGTGGCGAACCAGCGTTCGGTCTGGGCGCGCGATGCCGCACCTTCGCGCGCGAGCCTGGGCAGGGCCGCGGAGATCACTTCGCCCAGCGGGTGGTGGTAGTACTGCGCGGCCCACTCGAGCAGCTCCATGACCTGCGCGTCGAGCACCGGGCTCGAGTCGATGACCTCGAGCACCGGTTTGAGTTTTCCGGGCGGCACGTCAGAGCTTGCGGCCAGCGACTGCACGACGCCGATGAGGTGTTGGCGGCCGAAGGGGACGCGCACACGCATCCCCGGCTCGACCACCGGGGCGGATTCGCGCGCGGGCAGGTAGTCGAAGAGCCGCCGCAGAGGAGTATCCAGCGCGACGCGCAGGATCGCCTGCGGCGTCAAGTTGTCACGCCCAGGGTTTTCCACAGTGCGTGTGGATAAGTCTGTGGATGGCGTGGGTTGAAACCTACAAAAAGACTGTGTTTATGCAGTTTCGTGTTTCCCTGATCGAATCGTGAGCACATATGAGCGAATCCAAGCAAAACAACCAGTTACGAAAATCGACTGGTTAGACGGCTTGTCTTATTGCACACACGTGACACCGGTTCTCCGGGAGTGTTCGTAAGTTCCTGATTCACGGAATCGCAACGTGCGTTTTCGACGGTCAACGATCCGTGCCCGGGCGCGTTACACCCATCATGACCGCGTTTGTTACGCTCGGGGGCGTTTATACCACGCCCGTTTTCACCCCCAATTTTGGGGTCGGGCGGAGTCGAGACCAGGATTTAATGACGACGAGCCGCGCCCTCGATCAGTTTCTGACCAGCGTCGAGCGGCGCGCGTTCAAGATCGCGCAGCTTGGGCTGCGCAACGATGACGACGCACTCGACGCCGTGCAGGACGCGATGATGAAGCTGGTGCAGTCGTATTCGGCTCGGCCGGTCGATGAGTGGCGGCCGCTCTTCTATCGCATCCTCTCCAATGGCATCCGCGACATGCAGAGGCGGCGCACGGTGCGTGGCCGGATCATGGCCTGGCTGCCGGTGCGCGATGCGGAAGACGACGAGGAGTTCGATCCGATCGCCCAGGCGCCGAGCCACGATGCCGGGCCCGCAAAACGACTCGAGCTCGACGAGGCGATCGGTGTGCTGGAGACGGCCGTGGCGGAGTTGCCGCCGCGCCAGCAGCAGGCGTTCCTGCTGCGCAATTTCGAAGGTCTCGACGTGAACGAAACGGCGAGCGCCATGGGCTGCTCCGAAGGCAGCGTGAAGACGCATTACTTTCGCGCGCTGGAAAACCTGCGCGCGAAACTCGGCGAAGTGTTTTAAAGGCAACGTATGACTGACCGCACGGATTTTGAGAAACGGACGCAGGAAGTTCTCGAGGAAAGTACGGGGCGCCTCGACGGACGCACCCGCTCGCGTCTCACCCAGGCGCGCCACGCGGCTCTGGCGCAGCTGGAACAACCCGCCCGCATCTGGTGGCGATCGTACGTGCCCGCCGGTGCCGCGGCCGCCGTCGCCGTGCTGGCGGTGGTCCTGTGGTCGGGTCCGATGGGCCCCGGGAAACCGCCGTTTCAAGCGGCGAATCCCGTCGAGGACATGGAGCTGCTCGCCGACGCGGATGCGCCGGATTTCGTGAGCGACAGTGTCGATCTCGAGTTCTACGAGTGGGCCGCGGGAGAGGTGGAATCGTGAGCGATCCGAAGCTGGCCGAGCCGGATGACGACCTGCTGGAGTTCTTAGGCGGTATCGACGAAGTGAACGACGAATCGCAAGACGATGACTTCTCGGATTTCCTCGCCCGGACCGATATCGACAAGTTCGCGGCGAATAAACCCGCGCCGCCCGCGAAGGAAGGCAAAAGTGAGTAACTCGCGCTACACCCGCCGCACGGCGCTGGCCGCTATTTTCGCGGTCGGCATGCATTTCGCCGTCTCGGCGCGAGCGCGCGCCGAGGCGCCGCCGGCGGTGAATGCCACCGCACCCACCGCCTGGTCCGCGCTGTCCGCCGATGAGCAGAAGGCGCTCAACCGCTACAGCGGGAACTGGAACTCGCTGCCTGCCGAGCGGCAGCAAAAGCTGTTGCGCGGCACACAGCGCTGGCTGGCGATGACGCCCGAGCAGCGGAAGAAAGCGCAGGAACGTTATTCACGCTGGAAAGAGCTGACGCCCGAGCAGCAGGAACTCGCGCGCAAGCGCTGGCACAAATATCGCGAGCTGACGCCTGAACAGCGGGAGCGCGTGCGCGACAACTATCACAAGTTCAAGAAGCTCACCCCAGAGCAGCGGCAGCGCCTGCGCGAGCGCTGGCAGAACGCCACGCCCGAGGAGCGGCAGCGTATGCTGGAGCGCCGGCGGCAGCGTCTGGAGCGCCGCCCCGAGCGCTAACTACTGCGCGGTCGCCGGCGCGGGTGTCGGTGGAATCTTTTTCTTCTTCGTGCCTGGGCTGGCCCAGTTGATCACGTAGTAGGTGGCCGGCGTTTCACCGATGTTCTTCACGCCATGGGGCTGCATCGAGGCGTAAAACAGCATGCCGCCCGGGCCAACCACGATTTCTTTGCCGTTCACGTGCGCCTGCAGCGTGCCTTCCTTGACGATCACCATCTCTTCGTTCGGATGTGTGTGCGGCGGATGCGAGGTGGTGTGCGGGTTCAGAGTGGTGATGTGCATCTCGAGCTCATCGAGCGTGCGCGTGGGCTGGCGCACCACATGGCGGAGCTCGCCCACATCGGTTTTCTTCGCGGTCAGGTCGCTCCAGATCCAGGCGGTGGAGTCCAGCAGGTTGCCCGGCTCGTCGGCGAGTGACACGCACGCCAGGGTGCAGCTGGCGGCGATGGCGGCCGTGGCGAGATCTCGTTTGGTGATCATGGAAATCCTCCGCGAAGGGAGCGCAGACTACCAAGCGCCTTTCTTTGGCTACAATACGCGCGGCCTCATACCTTCGGAGTAGATACGTGGGATCCAAGCTGGAACTTTTCATCGAGAAGACACTGTTCGCTTCACGCTGGATACTCGCGCCGATTTTTCTGGGCCTGGCGCTGGGACTGATTGCTCTCGGCATCAAGTTCTTTCAGGAGGCCTATCACCTCATCGTTTTAGTTCTCGAAAAGAGCGAATCCGACGTCGTGCTCTCGGTGCTTGCGCTGATCGACATCTCGCTCGTCGGCAGCCTGATCGTCATGGTGATGTTCTCCGGTTACGAGAACTTCGTTTCGACCATCGACACCAAGGGCACCGACACGTTGGGTTTCGGCAAGCTGGATGCGGGAACGCTCAAGCTCAAGGTGGCGGCCAGCATCGTCGCGATCTCGTCGATCCATCTCTTGCGCATCTTCATGCAGATAAGCGAAAAGACGAAGCTCGACGACGGCACTTTCGTGGACAAATACACGAATGACCACATCATGTGGTACGTGATACTGCACATGACCTTCGTGTTTTCCGCCTTGCTGCTCGGTGTGCTCGACAAGATGTCATTCGCCAAGCATCGCGACCATTCGCCTACCGCTTGAGATCAGGAAATGGGAAATGGGGACATTCCTCATTTACCTGTAACAATCGGAAACGCTTCGTCGCTGTCGCCGCCGCGACGATTGTTACAAATAAATGAGGAATGTCCCCATTTCCATTTCTTAACCCGCAGCCTTGATGGCGTTGACGAGTTCGGCCACGGCTTTCTGGCCGTCGCCGTACAACATGCGCGTGTTGTCGAGGAAGAACAGGCCGTTCTCGATGCCGGAGAAGCCCGCGCCCTGACCACGCTTGATGACGATGACGTTCTTTGCCTTGTCGGCGTTGAGGATCGGCATGCCGTAGATAGGGCTGGATTTATCGGTGCGCGCGACCGGGTTCACCACGTCGTTGGCGCCAATCACCAGGGCCACGTCCGCGGTCTCGAACTCGGCGTTGATCTCCTCGAGATCGGAAATCAGGTCGTAAGGCACGCCGGCTTCCGCCAGGAGCACGTTCATGTGGCCGGGCATGCGGCCCGCCACCGGGTGAATGGCGAACTTCACCTGCACGCCCTTTTCGATGAGCAGCTGGCACATTTCCCAAACCTTGTGCTGGGCCTGCGCCACCGCCATGCCGTAGCCCGGAATCACGATGACCTTCGACGCGAAGGCCATCATGACGCCGACGTCCGAGGCCTCGATGGGCTTCATCGAACCGGTGACGGCGGTGGCCGAGCCCCCGCTCGAGGAGCCGAAGTCCGAGAACAGTACGTTCGCCAGCGATCGGTTCATGGCCTTGGCCATGAGCTGCGTGAGTAGCGTGCCTGCCGAGCCCACCACCGTGCCGGCGATGATCATCGCGGCGTTGTCGAGCACGAAGCCTTCGAACGCCACTGCAAGACCGGTGAGGGCGTTGTACAGCGAGATGACCACAGGCATGTCGGCGCCGCCAATCGGCAGCGTCATGGCGATGCCGAACAGCAGCGCCAGCGCGAAGATGAGCGTGACGTGCATCGGGTCGGCGCCGTGATGCAGCACCACCAGGACACCCACGGCCAATGAGCCAAGGAACAACAGGCCGTTCACGAATTTCTGGCCCGCGAACCGCACCGTCTTGTTGAGCACACCCTGAAGCTTCGCCCAGGCGATCAAACTACCGCTGAACGAGATGGCGCCGATGATGCCGCCGATGACCGCCAACGACATCACGACAGGGCTGTGAGCGGCCGCGGCTCCGGCTTCGTTTGCATACGCCGCGCGGTACAGCTCCACCGCGGCGATGGCTGCCGCCGCGCCGCCGCCCATGCCGTTGTACAGGGCGATCATCTGCGGCATGTCGGTCATCGCGACCTTCTTGCCGCTCCACCACGCGATGATTGAGCCGACCACGATGGCGGCGATGATCAGTTCGAAGTTGGACATCCCCGGGTAGAGGAACGACACCAGCGTGGCGACGACCATGCCCGCGCCCGCCCAGACGATGCCGCTGCGCGCCGTGACCGGCGAGCTCATGCGCTTGAGTCCCAGGATGAACAGGCAGGCAGTGAGAAAATAGCTGATGTCGATCAGCAGCCGCGGCGAGAAAAAGCCGGGCGTCTGCAAAGCTGAAGCTTCCATCAGTGACCGCCTCCGGTCTTCTTGCGGGCGCCGGAAGACTTGAACATTTCGAGCATGCGTTCGGTGACGACATAGCCGCCGACCGCGTTACCGGCGGCCAGCAGCACGCCGGTGAAGCCGATGATCTTCTCGAGCGGCGTGACTGCGCCACCGAGTGCCACCATGGCACCCACCAGCACGATGCCGTGGACGAAGTTGGAACCCGACATGAGCGGGGTGTGCAGGATCACCGGCACCTTGGCGATGATCTCGTAGCCGGTGAAAGCCGCGAGCATGAAGATGTAGAGAGCAACGATTCCAGTCATTGTGATTAGCCTTCCACTGCCTTGCGCGTGGCTTCGTGTTTGATGGCGCCGTCATGCGTGAGCACGGCGCCGGCGAATACTTCGTCCGCCCAATCGATCTTGAGATCGCCCGCCTTGTCGATGGCGGGCTTCAGGAAATTGAGCAGGTTGCGGGCGTACATCTCGCTGGCGTTGTAGGCGAGGGTGCCCGCCACATTGACCGGCCCGATGATCTTCACACCCTGGTGCACGACGGTTTCGCCCGCCTTGGTGAGCTCGCAGTTGCCGCCCTGTTCGGCGGCGATGTCGACGATCACCGATCCGGCGCGCATGCGCTCGACGACGGCCTTTGAAATGATGACCGGCGCCTTGCGGCCCGGAACCGAGGCCGTGGATATCACGGCATCCGCAGCGGCAATACGCGCGTCGAGCGCTTCCTGCTGCTTGGCCTTTTCCTCAGGGGTGAGCTCGCGGGCATAACCCCCGACGCCGTCGGCGCTGACGCCGGTTTCGACGAACTTGGCGCCCAGCGACTTGACCTGTTCGCGGGTCGCGCTGCGGACGTCGTACGCCTCGACCACGGCTCCCAGGCGGCGGGCAGTGGCAATGGCCTGAAGTCCGGCGACCCCCGCGCCGATGATCAGCGCCATCGACGGGCGAATAGTGCCGGCGGCGGTGGTCAGCATGGGCATGAACTTTTCGAGGTTGTTGGCGGCGATCAGCACCGCCTTGTAGCCCGCCAGCGAGGCTTGGGAAGACAGGCCGTCCATCGACTGGGCGCGCGAAATGCGCGGAATGAATTCGACGGCGAAGCTGGTGATCTTGCGGTCGCGCAGCGCCTTGACCTCGGCGTGCCGGGCGTGGGCCTGCAGGAACCCGACCACCACGGCCCCAGGCTTGAGCTGGGCTATCTGATCCAGGCTGAGCGGGGCGACGGTCAATACGACGTCTGCCTGGGAA
>DASTTJ010000413.1:0-14065 GCA_035760205.1 Steroidobacteraceae bacterium
CGCCAATGACGTGAACAACGACGGACAGATTGTCGGTTGGAGCGTGAATACGGCGGGTGTGCAGAACGCCTTCCTGATTCAGGCAAGCGGCAGCATTCAAAATATTGGCACAGCGGTGAGCGACGAAGTATCGAGCGCCGAAAGCATCAACGAGAACGCCGAGATCGTGGGCTACTTCGTGCGCAGCCGTTATCGTCCGTTCTATTGGCACTCGTCCAGCGGGTTCACGAAGATGAGCGTGTAGCTTCTGCCGGATGAAACCTATGGCGACCAATACAACCTGCGTCCGTATGCCATCAACGATCACGGCATGATCGTCGGGCGGGGCCACTACCTGGAAATCGATGGCCCGTCAGAGCACTGTCTGAAGAACCTCCCAATTTACTGGACGTCGCCCACCGCGGATCCGAAGGTCCTTTTTTGCAAGGGCGAGTGGTGGCTGCACACCGCTGCCACCGACGTGAGCAATTCAGGTTGGATAGCCCACTTTCATGAGTCCGCGAACTACGACCGCGCGTATCGGCATGCATTTCCGTTCGGTAGCTATCAGGTGCCCGATCTAGCGAGCGGACTCAATTCACTGCACATGTGGGGCATCAATGAGTCCGGCGTGGTCGTCGGTGATGCCGAAAAGGACTTCCAGAGCACACTCGAGTACACGCAGGTGGCTTACTACTGGAACGGCACCAGTCCAAACCCAAAGACCATCGCCCCCTTTGCCGGCGGCGAGAAAGCCGCGGCATTCGACGTCAACGAGCAGAACTTCGTCGCGGGCTATGGCGAGAAGGAGATTGCAGCGCTCATCGATCCCACACTGGGAGAGCGCGCATTTCTCTGGCACGAGGAGTTCGGCCGATACGAACTGCCCACTCCCTCGGGATGGCAGGCCATCGTCGCCAAATGCCGCGCGCACGCATTGAACGATCTTTACACCGGTCCGCGCGGCGACATGCATTTGCGTGTCGTCGGGTATTGCCAGAAGAAGAACGGACCCAAGCAGGCCGTGCGTTGGGCCGTAGCCATCGGGAAAACTTCCACGCCGCCGATCAGCAGCTCGAACTAACTAAAACAGTCAGATCGAGTAGTCCGCGTTCCCCTCGACAATCGTCTGCGCGAGCTTCGGCTGCTCCCCCGCCTTCCATCGATTCACACGGTGCCGCACGCGGTAGCGCAACGGCCCACCATCAGCCGAGTCGCTGCGTTCGAACGGGACCGGGATACAAACGAACTCGGTCTCTAACCACTCGGCAGTCACCGTGACCAGTCCATACCCATGCCCGCCGAGATCCACGAACTTGAGATGCGGCGCAACCGCCGGATTGTGAAGCTTCCGCGCCTCGGCGGCGCTCGTCCGTGACAGCGCCAGCGCAGCGCGCACGCCGTGCAGCAGCGTGTAGTTGATCGCGGGGATTTCGCGGTGCTCGCCGGTGTAGTACAGCGCGCGCAGCGCGTGGTCAGGCTTCACGATGCGGTCACCGATCTCGACGAGGCCCTGCGCCGAGATGGACCCCGTGACGAACTCGACTCCCACCGGGTCGTAGACGCGCGGCGGCAAATCCGCGGACGTGAGGCCGGCCCAGAACGAGTGCTTGTCGCCGGCCACCACCGCGAGCCCGGTGACTCCCTTCTTGCGCAACACGTCGTAGATCTGCGCGTGCTCGGAGTAGTAGCCGCCGTTCGCCAGCGCGAAGCCCGTGCCCGGCCACTTGGGGCTTAAGTCCTCGGGCAGGTTGGCGAGATCCGTGCGCCACGCGAGCGTGCCGAACGAGTGTCCCCAGACCTTCCACGGCGCCTGGCTCGCGCTTAAGCGTTCGATGAGCCACGCGCGCTGCTTCGGCCCTAGATAGGTCTGCATCGGCGCGTCGACGCCCGCGTTCGGAACGTCCTTGCCCGCGAACAGAAAAGTCGCGGGCGGCTTGCCGCCGTTCGCGGTGCGGCCGTCGTCGATGATGCGCGCGGTATCTTCGTCGACAAACATCGGGAAGCCGGCCGGTGACACCGCGGAGACGTCCGTGTCGGCGATCTTGTACGAGCGGTTGTCGGTGAGGATCAGCTCGGCGTTGCGGCCATAGCGGAACGCGCGGTAGATAGTCAGGCTCTCGACGGCCGCCAGGTTGTCGGCGCCGCGGCCGAAGCCGCTCTCGTCGAACTCGGTGATCGGTGTGTCTTTGACCGTGGGGGCTTCGAAGCGATCCTTAGTTGCCCCGGGCCGCGCGACACGCGCCGGCTGGTATTCCCACCACGCCTGGTTGGCCGCGACCTTCAGGGTCTGCGCGGGGCGCTGCTTGCCGCCTAACACCTGGATGCTCTGGTATCCCTGCCACGAAAACTCGTGGTTGTCCCACACCGGAACGAACGGCCAGCGGGCGCGCGCGTCCTGCAGGTCGGGGTCGGTGAGGTAGGCACGGTACACCGTGCGGTAGTCCGCCAGCGTCGCGGGCAGGTGGTAGTCGCGGAACTTGTCACCGTCCGGGTATTTGAACAGCGGGCGCAGACGGCGGCCGCGGTACTTGCCCTCGGGCATTTCGTCCGCGTAGTTGATTACCTCATAGATAAAATCACCGAGGTGCAGCACGAAGCCGAGCTGCTTAGGCCTGGGGCGGCGCTCGTCCTCGTAGATCATGCGGCGATAGGCGTTCGCGGCGCCGATCGACATGTCCTGGCAGCTCACGAACGTGAAGCGGAAGGGGCGCGCGTCGCCCTCACGGGGTGCAGTCAACGTGCGGCCGACGCGGCTGCCGTTGCCGTCGGCGTCGGTGAAGCGGTACCAGTACTCGGTTGCGGGCTTGAGCCCGGCCGCCATGAAGCGGCAGGTCCAGTCGGTGTCGGCGGTGACCTCGGCTTTTCCACGCACGATAACGTCGCGGAATTCCTTATTCTTCGAGAGCTCGACAGTGAGTAGATAGGAAGTGCGCGGATCACCGCCGGCCGGCTGGCGGCGCGTCCAGAGCAGGACGCTGTCGGGTGCGGGATCGCCTGAGGCGACGCCCTGCGGGTAAAGGTCACGGCGCTCGCGCCACGCGGGCGCTGCGGCGCTCCCCCTCCCGAAGGCGAGCACGGCGCCGGCGGCGGCCGCTGCTTCGGCGAACTTTCGGCGGGTCAGCATCGGCGGATGATGCGCCGGCCGCCGTGCCGCGCGCAGCGGCTCATCGCACGGCTGGGCGAAAATGAAAGGCCCCGCCGGCTTCCCGCGGGGTCATTTTCTAGCTAGACGATGAGCGCCCGGACCGTACGAGCCCCGGCTTCTTTCGCCGTACTCGATAGGGGCCCTAGCAGCGCGTCTTCGACAAGCTATATTAAAGAGAGGAAAGCCGACGGGATATCTAGTCATATCGCTAGCCGTCTATAAGCTAATGTATTGATATATAAATATTTAATGTCACGGTTCTTTACAAGAAACTAGTCAATTATCTAGTCGTGATTCGAGTGGACTGGCGCCATGCCCGCCAGCCCTTCGGATCTCGTTCTTCAGCGCCTGGCTGAAGGCACCGCAACTTCCGCCGAGCTGGAACAACTCATCGGCCAGCCGCCTCGCACGGGACCGCCGGATCGATGCCGCCACGCTCGAATCCGTGCGGCTGGTGAACACGTTCGGCAGTCTCATCGCCAACACCGATCGCCACTTCGGCAACCTCGCCTTCTTCAACCACTACGACGGCAAGTTTCGCCTGGCGCCCGTCTATGACATGTTGCCGATGCTGTATGCGCCCGAGCACGACCAGCTGGCCGCGCGCAGCTTCGCGCCCCCGGATCCTTCGAGCGCAAACCTGCGCGAGTACGGCCGAGCGCGCGCACTGGAGGAGCAGTTCTGGCGGAACTGCGCGCAGGATGAACGCATCAGCGAGGCGTTCCGCCGGATCTGCGCGGCCTGCCTGTCGTCGCTCGAGGCGTTGCCGCGCAGCGGCGCGTATGTGGCAATTTAAGTAGTGGGTACCGGCAGCCGGCATGCGTCGCACTCCGACGGTGCGATATCCACGCCGTGGTCAAAGCACCTAACAATCTCACGACTCTTTTCGAGCGACGATGCGGGGCGCGGAAGGTTGCTGCAGTTCACATAATCCGTGCGAAGTCCTTTGCTAACATCCCGGCGCGCGCCGGTGCGCCCCTCGAAATTCACGCATGAAACTTCCACGCATCCTTTTGCTTTCTGTCTTCTGGCCGGTTCTGTCGCAAGCCGCCACGCCCACGGACGTGCTGGCGCAAATGGAAGCCGCGGTCGTCAACGAGGACGCGGACGCGGCACAGGATCTCTGGAAACGGCTGACTCCCGAGTTTGACCGCCTGTCGAAGGTGGATCAGGGGCGATACCTGGTGGTGCAGGGGCTGATTCAGGAAGACATTCTCCGCGACATCCAAGCCGCCGACCAATCCTTCAACCGTGTCATCAGCCTGCTCGGTGGCTTGCCGGCACCCCACCAGGCGCTGGCCGATGCGTACTACGAGCGGGCGTACATCAAATACATCCGCACTAACAACACGGCCGAGTACTGTCCCGATCGCGAGAAGGCAGTCGAACTGACGCGCAAGCTGAATACCCGCGCCAAACTTCCCAAATACCTGACTTCCCTTTCGTTCTGTTACACGGATTCACCGCAGCGCCTCCAGCAGGGCCTGGCAGTGCTGAACGAGGCGTTGACGCTGGCGGAATCCATGCAGCTGGGCCATCCCGACCGTGGCCTGATCTTCAACGCCACGGCGCTTCTGTATCGCAAGAACCTGCTTTTCGCGCAGGCGTACGAATATTCCGGACTCGCATACAAGGAATATCAAGCTGCCGACAGCGTCTCCGGCATGGACAACCAGCTGCACAACTTGCTGACCAACGCGATTGGCATGGGGGACCTCGACAAAGCGGAACTCCACGGCAAGCAAATGTTTGCCCTCGCGGACACCTCTCCCGAGTTCAAGGATTTCCGGTTCTTTGCGGCGCTGGACTCCGGGATGGTCGCACTGGCGCGCGACGACGTGCCGCGCGCACTTCGGCTGTTCGAACAGGCGCGCAGCGAGGAGCACAACACCGAAGAGGCGGCGTTCGTGGCCGGCAACCGCGCGCTGTTGGCCGGCGCCTATCTGCTGAACGGCAACATCGACGCTGCCTTGCGCGAAGCTGCGGCCGTGAGCCGGATCGCCGGGTACGCATCGCTGGATCCGGATCAGAAGCGGCTGGTGCAAGCCCTGCAGCAGTACGGTGGCCAGCACCCCGTGCAGGCGATGCAGACGCTGTTCTCGCTGTATCGCGGGCAGCAAAAGAAGCAATGGGATTTCCTGGCGAACAGCACCCTCGACCATGCCCAACGCCACAACGACCGCGTTCAGAAGTACGAGACGCAGTTGCTCGAGAACAAGGTCCAGATCCAGCAGCTGAAGCTCGATGCCCAGCAGCGCCGACAGGAAGCGACGCGCCTCTACCTGATTCTGGCCGCAGTCACCGCCATCAGTCTGGCGTTACTGGCGTCCCTCCTGTGGCACTCGCGTCAACGTTTCAGGAATCAGGCGCAGACGGATTCGCTGACAGGCATCGCCAATCGCCGCCACTTCCTCGATTGCGCCAAGCTGGCCGCAGGGAATGGGCGGCAACAGGGGCAGATCGCATCGGTCATGGTCCTCGATATCGACTACTTCAAACTTATCAACGATGCGCATGGACACCAGACGGGCGATGCGGCGATTCGCCACGTCGCGAATCAAGCGAATGCCTGCTTGCGCGAGGGAGATGTATTTGGTCGCCTCGGCGGCGAGGAGTTTGCCGCCCTGCTACCCGCCACCGACGAAGTGACGGCATGGAAAGTGGCTGAACGCATCCGGCAGTCCATCGAGCAGACTCCACTGGATCATCACGGGGAACGGATCCCGCTTACCGTGAGCATCGGGTTGATGAGCGGCAGGCTCACGGGCGACAACGTCGAAATGCTGATTCAGTGCGCGGACAAGGTCATGTATCGCGCCAAGAACTCCGGCCGCAACCGCAGCCTGGCTCATGCGGAGCAATTTCCGGACGTCGCGATGAAGTCTGCCGTCGGCTAGAAACCTGGTCCGATAGGCCCAACCCGGGGCGATTCTGCTTCTTGATCTCAGCCGGCTGGCGAATTTTCTAGTCCGTATTCATCAGTCCGGAAGCGCTCATGTGGCGGGCGGCCCAATGTTGCTCGCATGAATCTTCCCGTGAGTCGCGTGTCCGGGTCCAGGTGGCGCCTGAGCTGCCTCCTTATCGGCGCCATCGTGCTCAGTTTCGTGGGCGAACGCGGGCTCGCGCAACTCCAGGAATACGACGAGTCAATCGAGATTCGGAATGAGGTCACGCGCCTGCAAGCCGGCTTTGCCACTGGTACGGATTTGCTGCGTGAGGAGCAGATCGATGCATTGATCGGCATCCTGAGCGCTGCCGACAAAGAGTTTCGGCGTGCCAGGCCGACGGGCGCGGACTACAACACGCCCGAAAAGTGGCAGCAATTGCAGGCTAAAACCCTAAACCTCATCCGGCAGCGCGACCAGCGCGTTCGTGATCGGGCGGCGGCGGTGCTGACGCCGGAGCAGTACGCGTCACTCGATGCCAGGATCCGCAGGGAACGCGGGCACGAGGAGTTGTTGCGGCTTGCGGCACAAATCGTGCCGCTGGGAAAGTCAGGGGTGACCCGCCAGGCAGCCGGTGCGTCGGGGCCCTTCCTGGTCGGAGTGAACGACGACATGCTGGTGAAGGACGGCGAATACCGCAGTGCCTGGAAGCAGCAGGCGCGCCGGGAGATCGAGGCCACCTACGTCGATGTGCCGCAGGTCCTCGGGCTCTCGCCCGCACTCACCCATCAGTTCTTCACTTTGTTTGCCGGCCAGCAACTCGCGCGCCTCGACAACCCAGCGGGACTGTACGCCGCTTGGGCTGACAGGCTACGTAAGGAGGAGCGCGAACTGACAACGCTGCTGGGGGAACTCAGCACCGCGAGGTTCAGCGAATTTCGCGATACCTTTGATTATCGCTACCGGGTCAAGCAACTTCGCGTCGAGATCGGTGCGGGACCCGACACCTTTCGACAGGACCAGGTCGAAAGACTGATTGTCGCCTGGCGCGATGCCGACCAGCAAACAACCCAGGATCGCAAGTTTCGCCACCGGCGCAACGCGCGCCTTCACGAGGCAGCCACGGCATTCCTGACGCCGCCGCAGCTGGAGGCGCTGGATGCCTGGCTCGAACGTGATCCGGGGTAGATAGACCGCCAGTCCCGGCCACTGCGCGAACATCATGGATCCCCGGTTCCAGAACTTCGGCGTCGGCCTTGCCACCGGCCGCGGGTGCGGCCAGATCTACTGGGTACAGACTTTCGGCTCGCTACGCTAACATCCGTCGCGATGGATCAGGCAGGTCTAGCCATCGCGGGTTTCTGCATCGTCAGCAGCGTGCTCTTGTTCATCGCCTACGCGCTGTTCATCCGCGTGCCGGTCAAGTCGCCGTTTTCGATCCTGTCCTGCGCGGCGCTGGTGGCGGCGCTGTGCGCCATCGAAATCGGCCACTGGAACTACTTCCAGGGCGGTCCCCCGCCCTTCACGACGACTTACTACCGCGTCGGGATGTTCATGGTTCCCTCGGCGTTCTATTTCTTCGGCCGCTGGGCCATCCTGCCGGCGGAACCGTTCCAGCCCAAACAGCTGATTCACCTGACGCCCGTCCTGCTGGTATTCGTCGGCTCTCTGGCGATTGCGCTGCCCATCCTGTTCACATTCGGCGCGGCCTACGCGTTGTGGCTGACGTACCTGGTCTATGGCCTGCGGGATCGCCGCAAACAATTCCGGTTCGAGTTCCTTTATTTCATGGTGATGTCGCTGCTCGGCGCGATCGTGCTGGTGCTGGGATTCGCGCTGCCCTACATCGAAGGCGGCATCTTCTATCGCGTGTACAACATCGCGGTCGGGCTCGGCATCGCGATCATGATCGTGGCGCTGGTCGCCAACCCGCAATTGATCGGCGACCTGTCCGAGGCGGCGCGTATCAAGTACGGCACGACGACCCTGGGCGGAGTCGACATCCGCGCCTCCCTCGAGAAGCTCGGGCGCGTCATGTCCGACGGCAAGGCGTACCAAAACGAGGACCTGAGCCTGAATTCGCTCGCCGGAGAGATCGGCCTCACCGCGCACCAGTTGTCAGAGCTCATCAATTCCCGACTGGGCATGGGTTTCTCGCGTTACGTGCGGGAACGGCGGGTGGAGGCCGCGAAGGCACTGCTGCTCTCCGCACCCTCCCAGTCCATCCTTTCCGTGAGTCTCGACACGGGTTTTCGATCCCAGTCGGCGTTTTACGCAGCGTTCAAGGAGATCACCGGCCAGTCCCCCGGTGATTACCGCGAGTCTCAACTCCGGAAAGATATTCCCGGAAAGCCCTAACTCCCTGATCCGCGACAGTCATTGAAACTCTTCGGTGCGCGGATCATTCCGGAAGCCCGCCTTGACGCGTTCCGGCGTTGTCCCGCCTGCGGATGCGATTGAACACGACCAGTGCGGACAGACGCGCAAGCTGGAACTGTTCAAGAAGGCGCTGGCGTAGAGCACAGAGCGAATCGTAACTCAGGACGCCGCTTCAGTTCACGAGGCGCCTAACACTTGTCATTGTCGCCACTCGGCGGCGGCGGCATCCAGTACTTCTCGAGACTTGCCCGCAGATCGGGCCTGTAGATCACGATGATCCCGTCCTTCTCGCCCTTCTCGAGTCCCTGGGAGTTGAGAAGAATAGTCAGGGCCTGCTCCCAGGGCATCTCCGCCAGATCCAGGGTGACGGTACCGCCCACCTGGTCACTGACCAGCATGTTCACTTGCGCCGCTTCCGCGAGAGCTTTGAGCAGCGCGCGCACATCGGCGTTTTCATACTGGAGCCTCACCCGCTTGCCGTCTAGCAACTGGATCTTGCCGACGGGTGTCACCCTGCTCGCGGCCGCGGGCTTCGCTTGCGGGGTCTCCGCCTCGCTGCGGGACGGGAATGCCACGCCGACGATGACGGGCCCTGCCACAACAGCCAGCGCTGCAGCCCCTAACAACAGACTCTTGCCACGGCTCACGCCGACGATGTCGTCATTTTTCATGATCGCCTCCAATCGAGTTTGAAGATCGGCGCCCGAGACGCCGGACACGCAGGTGAGCCTCGACGCGACGTAGTGGCGGCACACCTTGAGAATTCCTTCGGCATACGTCTGCGCGGGATGACCCGACCGAATCACCGCCTCGTCGCACGCGCGCTCGCGCTCATGGATGAGGCGCGCGCCGATCCACCAGACGAGCGGATGAAACCAGAACAGCGCTTCGACGAGCATGTGCAACGCCGTCGTCAGGTTGTCGCGCCGGCGCACGTGGCACAGCTCGTGTTCGAGGATGGCTCGCAGCTGCCCGGCATCGAGTTGATCTTCGATCCTCTTGGGCAACAGCAACACGGGACGCAGAATCCCGACGACGCCTGGCTCGAGCAACGTCGACGTGTTCAGAACGGGTATAGATGAGGTGATTCCGCTGGGTGCCGCCGCGCGCACGATCGCCTTGATTTCACGCCAGCGGACGATCCATCGGATGGCGAGTGCCGAGAATCCCAGCGCCCACACCGCAAAGAGCAGCATCGCAGCCAGGTTGACGCCGTCAGGCCCGGCCGGGGCCATGAAAGTCGACGGTGTAACGACTGGCGCGGCGAACTGCTGCACCGTACTGCTCAGCGGGCCTTGAACGCGCGCGTCCGTCACACCCGCACCGATCTGGCTGCCGATGAGCGCGATCAACGAAAACGGCACGAGAAACTTGAGAGACGCCGCCAGCCAGATCCAGTAGCGCAGGCGGGCGCCGTTCTTGCGCAACAACGCCGTCAGCGACCACGCCACCGCGACGAACACCGTGGACTGCCAGAGATGATCGATGACCGCCGCAATCATCCCTTCTTCTCCTTGGCGAGCGCCTTCAGCCGCGCCTCGGCATCCTTGAGGTCCTTGAGCGTGAGCTTTCCGGACTCGATCAGGTGAGACATCACTGGCTGCGTTCGGCCGCCGAAGTGGGCGAGAAAATCGTCGATGAGGCTGCTGTGACTCGCCGCGCGCGACAGCGTCGCTTCGAAGATGTGCGCGTTGCTGATCTTGCGGACTCGGCGCAGTGCGTCCTTCGCTTCGAGCCGATAGACGATGGTTTGAACTGTCGTGTAGGCTGGCCGCCGCTTCTCCGGGAACTCGTCCAGGATCTCGCGCACCGCGCTGGGCCCGCGCTCCCAGAGGATCTGCATGATCCTGAGTTCTAGCTTGGTCAACGTCGGCTGGGTCATTTCGGATATCCTCCTACGCGTGTAGTAGACACTACTACACGGCCGTCAGGCATGCAAGCCACGCTCCGTTAGCTAGATCACAGGCTTGATGTCGACCACGGCGGCTACTTCTTCGGCCGCGCCAGCGCCAGCGCCAGCGCCTCATCCAGCATCTTCACCAGCGCATCGCGCCAGGGACCGAACTCCGCCATGCTCATCTCCATCGCCGGGCCGGGTGTCGCGACGCCGGCATTGTCGGCACCAGCGGTTCATCGCACGGCTGGGCGAATCGGAAATGGAGTCCGTGATTGAAGCGCTATGCTTCTGCACAGAAACTTTCGCCTTCGAGGAACTGACCATGTCCGACACAAGCCGTTGCCTCATTTCCATGTCGGCGGCCGCAGCCTTGGCTGTGGTGCTCGCGGGCTGCCAGCGTGCAGCAGAAGAGAAAAAGGTCGCCCCGCCGGCGGCCTGGGCGCTGGACGAGAGCAAGCTGCAGCAGCCGATCCGCTTTGCTGCCACGGATCTGGATCCATCGCAGAACGCATGCAAGAACCTGTCGGCCTACGCCAACGGCAAATGGCTGGCTGCCAACGAGATTCCTGCGGATGAGCCTGGCTGGGGCGCCTTCCTCGTTCTGCGTAACCGCTCGCTGGGTGTGCGTCAGCAACTGGCCGAACGCATCGCCGCCGAACCCAATGCCACCGGCATCGACAAGATCATCGGTGATTTCTGGGCCACGGGCATGAACGAGAAGAAGCTCAACGAGCTAGGCATCGCGCCGCTCAAAGATCGCCTCGCCGCCATCGACGCACTCACCGACGGGCCTTCCGTTGCCGAGCACCTGCGGACGATTTCCGCGGCCGGCGAGAACCCATTGTTCGGCTTCGGGGCGGAACCGGATTTCAAGAATTCCACGCTCAACATCGCGTCGGCTTTCCAGGGCGGTCTCGGCCTGCCCGACTCCACGTATTACTCGCTGGCGGACAAGAAGCCGATCCGGGAAGCCTACGAGAAGCACATCGCAAAGCTGTTCGAGCTGGCGGGCACGGCTCCCGCGGAGGCCGCAAAGCAGGCCGCTTCCGTGCTCGCTTTCGAGACACGGCTGGCGAAGGCGTCCAAGTCCAGTGAGCAGCTGTCGCGCGACGTAGAGCTGTACTACCACCCGGTGAAGATGGCTGAAGCGGACAAGCTTTCGCCTAACTTCCCGTGGACGAAGTTCTTCGAGTCGCAGAAGGTCGCAACCCCCGAATGGTTCTCGCTGGGCATCCCGGCCTTCCACCAGGAAGTGAGCAGGATGCTTGGGGATGTACCCGTGGCGCAGTGGCAGAGCTGGCTGCGCTTCAAGCTGCTGGATGACGCGTCGACTTATCTCAGCGACGCCTTCGTCGGCGAGCGCTTCGATTTCTACGGCAAGACGCTGCAAGGCCAGAAGGAACAGCGCGCGCGGTGGAAGCGCGTGCTGGGCGTCATCGAGGTTTCTGCCGGCGAGGCCATGGGCGAGCGCTATGTGGAGGTCGCGTTCCCGCCTTCTTCAAAGGCGAAGATGGAGCAGCTGGTGAACAACCTGCGCGATGCATTGAAGACGCGCATCGAGAACCTGGCCTGGATGAGCGACGCCACCAAGAAGAAGGCGCTGGATAAGTGGGCTGCGTTCAACACCAAGATCGGTTATCCCGACAAATGGCGCGACTGGACCGGCCTCACTACCAGTCGCGACAGCTTCTACGGCAACGTCGCGGCCGCAAATGCCTTCAACTACCGCTGGGAGCTCGACAAGATCGGCAAGCCCGTGGACAAGACTGAATGGGGCCTGACACCGCAAACCATCAATGCCTACTACGATCCGCAGCGCAACGAGATCGTGTTCCCGGCAGCCATCCTGCAGCCGCCGTTCTTCGACCCGGAGGCTGATGAGGCGCTGAACTATGGCTCCATCGGCGCGGTCATCGGCCACGAGCTGACGCACGGCTATGACGACCAGGGCTCGCGCTTCGGGCCATCGGGCAATTTCGAGGAATGGTGGACGAAGGAAGATGCCGCCAAGTTCAAGGCGCTGACCGGCAAACTGGTCGCGCAGTACAACGGCTATACCGCGGCGACCAGCCTCACGGAGAAGGTCAATGGCAATCTGACGCTGGGTGAGAACATCGCCGATCTCGGCGGACTGAATATTGCCTACGATGCCCTCCAGAAAGCGGTTGCCGGCAAACCCGATCCGAAGATCGACGGCATGACGCGCGATCAGCGCTTTTTCCTGGGATTCGCCGCGGCCTGGCGCACGAAATACACGCCGGAGCTGACCAAACTGATCATCGCCTCCGATCCGCACTCGCCGGATGCCGTGCGCGCCAATGGCACACCGACCAATATCGATGCGTTCGCCAAGGCATTTGGATGCAAGGAAGGCGATGCAATGGTCAACAGTGGCGATAAGAAAATCGTGATCTGGTAGCAGGCAGGCGAATTGCGTGCGAATGGCTTAAAACGTTCCAGCTGGAACGTCGCTCCGGCAGGCAGTGCGAAGAAGATCGGCGTAAGGTGCGCTCGCGTTCACCGCCGGGAGTACTTTCGATGCATTCGAACAAGGGTGTGACAGGTGGGTTGACGGTCGTGCTCGCGTGCCTGCTCGTCGCCTGCGATCGCCGCGAACCGGCCGTTGCCGATGGCGCTGCGGCTGCTGCGTCGACACCGCAGGATGCTTTCTGGAGCGCGCTGCGCGAGCTGTGCGGCAACGCGTATCGCGGCACGATCGGCGCGAACGAAGGCGGCGGCACCGCGCCAGACCCATTCGCCGACCAGGAGCTCATCATGCATGTGCGCACGTGCACGGACGACGAGATCCGCGTTCCCTTTCACGTCGGCGCCGACCGCTCACGGACCTGGGTCTTCACACGCACGCCGCAGGGCCTGCGGCTGAAGCACGATCATCGTCACGAAGACGGTTCGCCCGATGCGGTGACGATGTACGGAGGCGACAGCGCGGAGGGAGGCAGTGTGTTCGAGCAGCGCTTTCCGGTCGACGAGTACTCGCGCGACATGTTCACTCGCGAAGGGCTGGCGCAGTCGGTGACGAATACGTGGATCGTCACGCTGCATCCCGCGCAGCACTACAGCTACGCACTCGTGCGTCCCGGGCGCGAGTTCCGCGTCGATTTCGATCTCAAGAGTGCGGTGGCGGCACCGGCTGCGCCATGGGGGTCGGAGGCCGAATAGGGAGCGCGAGAACGCGCGTTACAGGTCACACATGCGCATCGGGTTGTTCATTTCCGCCATCGCGCTGATGATCGCGCTGGCCGCGTGGTATCTACGCGCCGATTCCGAATCGGCGCCTGCCGCAAACGGCCCGGCTCGGAGCGCCGTTCCCACGACAGCGAAACTCCCTGACCATCGCGCAAGCGATTCCCCCGCCGCACTACCCCTCCCGATCACCACACTTTCCGCCGCGGCGAAATCACCGGACTACGCCGCGCAGTTCAGGAGTGCTGAAGACTTGCTGTCTTTACTTGAAGCACTCGCGCCTGCGGCAGCGGAGGGCGATGTCGATGCGCTGTACTACCTGGGGGTTGCCAGCAGGCGCTGCACGCGGGAGTACGCGGGGTTGTTCGGTCCGCCTGGCAAAGAGATGACGCTCGAAGTGGCGCTGGAGAAGGAATTTTGGACGAAGTACTACGAACAATTGGCCCGCAAGATTCATGGCCAGTGCCAGCGATTCAAGGCGGTAGCGGCGAACCCGTTCACCGAATGGGAGAACCTGCTCAACGCTGCGGCCGAGGCCGGCAGTGGACCCGCCCAAGCCCTGCTCGCGTTCGA